>CALBPH010000800.1 GCA_937899365.1 uncultured Leptolyngbya sp. | reverse complement strand
ATTGTTGGAATATGGGCAATCGCTGTCTTGACTGTCTGCTATACCGAGTGCCGGTATCTCCGTAGAATGTATTCTTGTGATGAGTGGGAAAACAGCCTGCTCAAGGCTATCTGAGAAAATCTTAAAGAACTCATGAGAATATTTTCATGATTTTCAAAAAGTAAGAAAACGTTTATTTTTTTCATTAGTTCTTTCTGTTAGAAGAACGTAGATAAAATATGGGGAGAAGTATCGCTAAAAGCTGGGTGGCCAGCCTTGAGCCCATGGGAAGGCGACTGGATTTATCTTTTCTCAGAAAGCGCTTATTTGCACCGTTTTATGCCAGCTTTACGGTGTTGGTTGTCCTGCTCTTGGCCCAGGAAGTGCTTAGCGTTGCTGTAAATATTGCTAGACAGCGAACTGCTCAAGACATCACCCAGACAGTTGAGACCAAGCGTGAGAGTGAGCGGCTACTAAGATCGGCATTAGAAGCAAAAGTTGCTCTACGGGGGTACTTGCTGACTGATAATCAAGATTTTTTGAAGCAATATCAAGCCGGACGTGACACCTTTGAAGTAAGTTTTCATACTCTTTCGAGCTTACTGGCAGAAGACGCTTCTCAGCGAGATACGCTAATTCTTATTAGAACGTTTGATGATCAATGGTTACAAAAATTTGCACAACCGGTTATCGACGGGACATTTGATCGCGCAATCCTAGCTGAAGAAAGTTCATTAGACATCCTCCGGGAAGCCGTTAACCGTATTCTTGACTATGAGAAATCTATTTTGGTTGATCAAAATAAGCGGCTAGCCCGGTTAGATCGCCTCAATCAGGTGGGGTTAGGTCTTAGCGGTATTGTTATCGGGTTAATTGTTTTTTTTGGTGCTTTGAACCTGATACTTCTACGTCGTCGTATCCTCACACCGTTGAGACAGTTGATACGTGTGGGAGACAATTGGCGTAATGGTCAGCTCGCTAAAAGAATCAAGCATGTATCGGAAGATCCTATGGGAGATTTAGCGACTACGCTCAATGGGATGGCTGAAGGCATTAGTGTGAGACAAGAACGTATTCAACAGCGGAACCAGCAGCTAGGAGATTTGATTAGTACGCTCTCCCACGACTTGCGTACTCCTCTCTTGGCCAACCGTGGCATGCTAAATGCAATTGTGAGGGGAGCGTTTGGCCCCGTGAGCGATCTGCTTAAAGATTTGCTCAAAGACTATCGCGAAGCTAATGATAATTTGATCAAACTTGTGGAAACGCTGCTAGATATTAGTCGCTATGAGGCCCAGGGTAGTCAGCTGCTTAATTGTGAGCCTTTGAACTGGGAGAAAATTTGCCATCGGGTGATCTTGTGGGTGCAAGATAGTTCTGAGACACAATGTGAGTTTACGGTTGATATCGCTCCCAATATTCCTCAGGTGTATGGTGATGCTATCGAGATTCAGAGAGTTTTACAAAACCTGATTGAAAATGCTGTGCGCCTGAGTGATCTGGGAAAGCCCGTATCTATCAAGATCAGCTCAACGGCTGCTAAGAGTGTTTCTGTGGCAGTGTCTGATCAAGGCCCGGGGCTAAAAGAGGAGGAGATTAGCTCATTATTCTATCGGTTTTCCCAAGGCCCAGGTCGTCAGGGGCGTGCTGGGTTGGGGCTATATCTTTGTCGACAAATTGTTGAGGCCCATGGGGGCAAGATTTGGGTAGAGAGTATCCTGGGACAAGGGGCTACCTTTGAATTTATGCTACTGGCTGATCATTCTATGTGTGCTGCTCCGATATCTTAGTCTGTTTAGAGGGTTGAGGTGGCTATGGCAACTGCTCCTATCCGTGTTCTTTTGGTGGAAGATCATGCTCTGATGCGAAGGGGGCTGGCGGGGCAGTTTAGCGTAGAGCCAGACTTTGATGTGGTGGGCGAGGCTGAAAATGGGCAGCAGGCGATTGATTTAGCGGCTGAGCAGCAGCCAGATATCATTTTGATGGATATTGAGATGCCTATTTTAGATGGGATTTCGGCAACTCAAATGATCAAAGCGTCGCGGGTAGATGTTCGGGTTTTGGCCTTAAGTGCCTTTGGTAAAGATAGCCAGGTGGTGGGGATGCTGGCGGCTGGTGCCGATGGCTATTGTCTCAAGAGCATTGAGTGGCAGCAGCTGTTAGCTGTGTTGCGTTTAATCCAGGGTGGGGGTACCTATTTGGACCCACAAATTGCCCATAAGCTGGCGTCTATGTTGCAAGGGTCCACGGCTGCTGTTTCTGTTAAAAATGAGTCACCATCCATCCTTACAGACCGTGAACGTGATGTTTTGCACTTGATTAGTGAAGGCTGCTCTAATCAGGAAATTGCTGATCAGCTCTATTTATCATTTGGCACGATTAAAGCCTATGTGCGTACTATCCTTAATAAGCTAAGTGTCGATGATCGGGTGCAAGCGGCGGCTAAAGCTGTGCGTGAGGGCTTGATTTGAACCGTTTTCACAGGATGGGATATCCATCTGGATACTATCCGAGTGACTCTATAGCAATGGCCGCCGGACAGTAGCAGTTATACGGATATCTTTGTTATTGTCAGGAGACTCACACAGCGTCGATGGTGAGTAGGGTGGATTGGCTCAATCTGAAACCGTCACTCTACCAGTATCAATCTGACACTGTTGCCTGTAAATCTGGATGCTCACTGTTGTTATTTAGAATTCTCCTTGGGTGTCTTCTTTTACTGTTACTTGGATGTAATTAGAGAGCCTATTGAGGTTTATTTACTCAACTCGCTGGCTTTGGCTAGATCGCTACGATATCTCGGTTTAAATAGGTTTCTTTCTTTTGCAAGGTCTGTAGCTACTATTGGCTGTATTTTATATGAGCCGTATTTTAATTGTTGAAGACTCTTTACGGGTGGCAGCTTTTTTAGAGAAGGGTTTGCGCGCCAATGGATATACGCCGACTATTGTGGATAATGGTAATGATGCGATCGCAACTGCCCTCAGCGATCAATTTGATCTGATGATTCTCGACCTAGGCTTACCCACAATGGATGGCTTAACCGTGCTCGATGCGCTACGGGGACAGGGGATTGCCATTGCCATTATTATTCTGAGTGCCCGCCATGAAGTAAACGACAAAGTAGCAGGGTTTGAGCGTGGTGCGGATGACTATCTGACCAAACCATTTCGCTTTGAAGAATTGCTGATGCGTATTCGCGTTCGTTTGCGGGATGCTCGTAAGATCCAAGCTGAGCTGTCGACAGCCGCTTATCTCGTCGATTTTCGCGGCATTGAACTTGACCTGCGCTCCCGAGATGTACGGGTTGACGGTCAAGCAGTCAAACTCTCAGCCCGAGAATTTATTTTAGCTGAAACCTTTTTACGTCATCCGGGGCAAATTTTGAGTCGAGAACAGTTGCTGGACCATGTTTGGGGATATGACTACGATCCAGGGTCTAATATTGTCGATGTCTACGTAGGATACCTGCGAAAAAAGCTGGGCCACCATTTGATCGAAACGGTTAGAGGTATGGGCTACCGATTAAAATATGAGTAAACTCTAACGTATCTATCATCGCTATTTTAATCTTTTCCTAAATACTGAAGATCCTCACAGTAAACGGTTTGTGGCTCTCAGTATGGCTAGAATTTTGCTCGTAGACGATGAACCTCGCATCGTCACGTTTTTAGAAAAGGGACTTAAAAGACAATGTCATGAGGCTGAATCGGCCCTGAATGGTCGTGAAGCCCTGGATATGGTGCTATCTAAACCCTTCGATCTAATCCTTTTAGATTTAGGTCTACCTGTGATCGATGGGTTTGATGTGTTGAGTAAACTGCGCGAAACAAAGCAATCGCTACCGGTGATGATTATTACTGCCCGTGGTGAGTTAGATTGTGCTCGGGCTATCAAGCTGGGTGCCAATGATTGCATTCACAAACCATTTCGCTTTAGTGAGCTCTTGCCCAAACTGAAACGCCTGTTAGGGGAACCGGTTCCATCCATTGCAGATTCAGTGACTGGTTACTCTACCTGGTCTTGAGCTCATGGTTTTGGAGAATATTGTGATGGCCCATGTCTCACCCCTCCTCCGCTGGGCAAGCTTGTTGTTTTGGCGTAATTAATACCTTGTCTACTCGGTTGCCATCCATATCCATCACTTCTACGGTAAATCCATGCCACTCAAAACTATCAGTGGCGCTAGGGATTTTCCCCAGCTGGTGAATGACCAGACCCCCAAGGGTGTAATAGCTGGCGGTTCTATCAGAGAATCCTCCCAGGTTTAAACAGCTATATATCTCTTCAATATTCATCATGCCATCCAGCAGCCAGGAGCCGTCCTCACGCTGGCGAGGCCTGTCTCTAGATTCATCCAATGAGGGCGCGTCGCCGACTAGGGCTTCAAGAATGTCCCACAGGGTTACAAGTCCTTGGATCACACCATATTCATCAACCACCAGAGCCGTGTGTACCCGCGACCGTTTGAATTGTTCTAATAGCGGTAGCGATCTCGAGAGTTCAGGAATTACCAACGGTTGCTCTAGACCCACGGTGAGATCTAACGGATCATTATGTAATGCCCGGTGTAACAGAGAGTTGACGCTGATTAATCCCAGAATATTATCTAAGCTGCCTTGGCATACGGGCAGTCGACGGTAGCGACTGCCAATAATTTTGTGCTGATTTACCTTTGCCGTATCTTCCAAATCGAGCCATGTGATTTCGAGGCGGGGCGTCATAATTGAGGTCACCTGCCGATCTCCCAACCGAAACACACGCTCCATAATTTCCCGTTCGGCCACCTCTAGGGTGCCTTCTTCGGTGCCCTGCTGGATGAAAGCACGGATTTCAGCCTCGGTCACGCTGGGGCCACGGTCGGGCTGAATATTGAGTAGACGCACCACCAGGTTGGTGGAAAAACTCAGTAGCGCTACCACCGGGGCTGCCAGCTTTGATAGCATCGCCATGGGGCCGGCAATGGATTTAGCAATGGCCTCGGGCATGGTGAGGGCCAGCTGCTTAGGAACTAGCTCACCTAAAATCAGCGATAGGTAGGTGATGATTGCCACCACTAGGGTAAAGGCGAGACTATCGGCATGGGCCGACAGCGTTGGAATCTGACGGAGTAGCTCTGCCACTGGGCCCGCTAGGGCTGACCCTCCAAAGGCACCACTAAAGATGCTGATTAGGGTGATACCCACCTGCACCGTCGAGAAGAAATTATCTGGTCGTTTTGCTAATTTGAGAGCTGCCCTAGCCTGGGAGTCGCCCCTGAGGGCGGCCTGTTCTAAGCGTACTTTTCGAGCTGACACGACCGCCAGCTCAGACATGGCAAACACGCCATTGGCAAGGATTAATGCCAGAACGATGAGGATGTTGGTGAGCATAAAGGCTAGCAGGCGGCAGCATATATCTTCCTATTAGATTAGGCTACTGGGGCCGTTAGCTAAACTCTGGTGAGCTGGTGGATCGCGTTCTATATCCCAGCCGTGGCTGCTTAAAGACTCTTTTGTATAGTTTAAGGTGGTATCTTTTCTTGCCCTTGTTTTTTCAGAGAGATGGGAGAGGTCGCTTACTCATCCAAGTCTTTTCCAATCATAATGCGATGGCCATCCACAGTGCGGAGGCCAAACTCTCGCATACCCCAGGGCTCATCGCGCAAGGGTTTGATGATTTCTATGTCGTGAGCCACCACGTTGTTGTATTCAATATCTACATTATCTACAACAAAATAGGCAAAATAAGAATGATCGCCAAGATCTTGGGGAGGGATTGCATCAGGACATTCCCCAGCCATAATACGACATCCATCTCGAACGTACATGCGCCAGCCAGGATCGCCCATGTCTTCGATGGTGAAGCCGAGAACATCTCGATAAAACGAGGCTGAGATGTCAAGATTAAGGACGGCTAAGACGTAGAGGGTGCGTTGAATCATGGATTTGTTTGCAGGGCAGCTACAAAACCGTGGATATCGCCATACTAGCCCTGACTCTAGGCTGTACGTGGCACCATCGGCAGATGAATAAACGCCTGCCGATGGCTTACCGCCAAAATTCTCTAGCAACCTTGGCGGCAAGGGTAGGTTACCCTGAGCGCCTCTGATTTACATCGCGGCTTCACAAGTTGGCTGATGTTTTGGCTGATGTTATGGGGCTTAGCGTCTAGGGATAATGGGCGTGGCTCAGGCAAGTAGCCAGCTTGCTGCATCGCCGGGTGTGGAGAATGTTTCGATGTTCCACCCTCTGTTTTGACTGACTAGTTTATAGAAATCAACCAGCTCTTGGTTTTGATCATTGTCATTGACTAAGGCGATGCGGATGGGACGTCGTTTGCCGATGCGATCGCAAAGTGCTGGCAAACTATAGATATACGTGATCGATAACCTAAGGTCAGCGTCCGTAAAATTGACCAAATAATACGAAGTTCTAAACTTTTCTGATAGTCGGTGATTTTCGTGCAGTTCCGCCTCAATATCTACTTCATTGACAATGCCACTAAAGACCGTTTCTACAGCATTAAGCTCGGGGCTGTATCTCGCTGAAAAAGGCATAGGCTGTCAATCCTCATCAGGATGGACCTGTAGTGATGCAATTTTTTGACTCGCATCACCTAATCAGATAACTCTATGGTGACCATTGCTGAGATATGCAGCTGATTGACAACCCCTTTAAAATTTGGCCAAGCTAGCGGTGTGTCGCGTGTTAACTCTCGTTGATCCGTTAACTCAGGAGTAGTGTTGTTGCTATCTTTGAGGCGTAGCAACAAGAGGGCAGTCATGTTTTGTCGGTCTGTGGGAGCTGTGAGTTGTGTCATTCCACAACCTTGAACTCTGTGGGTAAGCTGTAGTGAGTTAAACCCAAGGGCAACTATGCGAGATCGCATCGGTCACATCGTTCAGAACCTCAATAAAACCATCGTTGGTAAAGAGGCACCCATCCGTTTAGTTCTAGTAGCTTTGCTGTCCGGCGGCCACGTTCTGCTCGAAGATGTGCCCGGTGTTGGCAAAACCCTGCTAGCCAAGTCCCTCGCTCGCTGCATTGATGGCAAATTTCAGCGGGTGCAGTGTACCCCCGATTTGCTACCCAGCGATGTCACCGGTACAAATATCTGGAACCCCAGCAGCGGTAAGTTTCAGTTTCTACCTGGGCCCGTCTTTGCCAATATACTGCTCGCCGATGAAATCAACCGTGCCACTCCCCGTACCCAATCGGCCCTGTTGGAAGTGATGGAAGAACATCAGGTCACCCTTGACGGGGTCTCCCGGCCCGTGCCCGATCCGTTTTTTGTCATTGCCACCCAAAACCCAGTGGAATACCAAGGCACATTTCCCCTCCCTGAAGCCCAGATGGATCGCTTTGCCCTCTCCTTGAGTCTGGGCTACCCCAGCGCCAATGACGAGCTCAAGATGCTACACAATTTGGCCCAGCCTGTAAAACCGACCGATCTCCAGCCCTGCATCACTCTAGATGAAATGCACAGTCTGCAGAAAGCGTGCAAAAACATAAAAGTAGAAGACTCAGTACAGCAGTATATGCTCAACCTTGTGCGAGCTACCCGAGTGCATGATGATGTGGCCCTGGGCGTCAGTCCCAGGGGTACGGTGGCCCTATATCGCGCCGTTCAGGCGTTAGCCTTTCTAGAAGATCGAGACTATGTGCTACCCGATGACGTGAAGGCTTTAGCCCCGTCGGTGTTAGCCCACCGTTTGATTGCCAGCGGGGGACACAAAAGCGACCCCATTATTGCTGAGCTTTTAGATACCGTTGCCGTGCCCTAACCATCGTGCCTTCTTCTCAGGTTGAATTCAGAAAAATCAACTATCCTTGAGTCGCTGCTTTAGGAACTTTTGGCAATGCGTAATCTGTTGGGACTTGCCTTAGTGACTGCGTTATTAGCTGTCGGCTGTGCCCTGATCAACCCATCCTTATCTGGTCAAATTCCAGCCGATGGCCCAAGCGCTGTCATGGCGGAGCTTCATAAAGATGACGTGCCTATCGCTTCGCCAGCGGCAAAGGATGAAGCATCTCATGCAGTTACAACCGAGGAGGTGACCTATGGCACCCTCGACGGAATACCCTTCAATGGCTATCTAGCCAAGCCCGCTGATGTCAGCTCTCCACTTCCAGGGCTGATTGTTATACAAGAATGGTGGGGTCTCAACGACAATATTCGCACCATGACCCGTCGCTTGGCGGCAGAAGGCTATACGGCATTAGCGGTAGATCTTTACGATGGGGAAGTGGCAGAAAACCGCGATCAGGCCAAGACGTTGGTACAAGCCGCCATTCAAAACTCGGAGCGCTTGACCCAAAATGTTGTAGCTGCCTACGGCTATTTAACCGACGAACAGCAATCCCCCACGGTTGGCACCATTGGTTGGTGCTTTGGTGGCACCTGGTCGCTAAACACAGCCCTAGCCCTACCGACTGAGCTAGATGCAACGGTGATCTACTATGGTGGGCAAATTTCCACCGATCCAGCCACCCTTGAGCCGTTACAAATGCCCATTCAAGGCCACTTTGGTGCCTTAGATTCCAGCCCCTCTCCCGAGACTGTCCAAGCCTTTGAGACCGCGTTGACCGATTTGGGTAAAGAGACTGAAATTTATGTCTATGAAGGGGCAAATCATGCCTTTGCCAACCCCTCTGGAACTCGTTATAACGCGGAGGCCGCAGACCTGGCTTGGCAAAGAACGACAGCATTTCTCAAACAGCATCTGCAAGGTGATAGTTAACCGGGCGTTGCTGAGCCTCAGGATGCTTGTATTCCGTATACATTGCTTCTATACAGTTACCGTCCACCCGGTAAGCTATCCCTAAGCTCAACCCCTTGCTCTGCTCACGTTTCCCATGCCCATAGCCCAAGACCTGATACCAGAGCTGGAAGCCGCTTGCAAAGATCTGCTATGGCGTAGCGAGGCAGATTATCCCTTTGAGGTGGCTGCTGTCCCCATTACCAAGGCTTCCCCCAGTATCAATGTGGAACTATTAGCCACTTATCCGGATGCTACTCCGGTGGCCATCGTCAGTCTCGAGAAGTTTTTTGCCCAGTCCATAGTGGAACGATCCTGGTTTGATTCCCGTGAATTAACCCTGGTCCAACGCTATCGCAATCTCCGGGACCTGCTTGAAACTACCCTAGAAAATCCGCAGGTCTATCGCATCGGCAGCGTAGAAATAGATGTATATCTATTGGGTAAAACAGAAGACGATCAGGTGATTGGAGTTAAAACAAAAGTTGTAGAGACCTAGCAGTTTAGGCCTGATGATCCACAGTCAGCCGTTGTGTGCTGTGTTTATAGCCGTTGCAGTCTAACGCTTGAGTTGATTATGGGTGACCTAAATTTTGGAGTAAGTATGGGCTGATTGGTTACCTAATGCTTGCTTTGCCTTGCCTCTAACTCAGCTTGTATGGCATCAGGAATATCCGATAGTAGATCATAGCCAGTGGCTAGCTCAATTCGGTCAATAGAGGTTTGGTAGGTTTGCCATTGTTCATCAAGACGATTGCCGTTGGGCATATCTACAACAATTGTGTCGGTGCTGTAGTTAACATTGTCCACCGTGGGCTCATCATCAAAAACTACAACGACCTTCCAAGTGCGGCTAGGCGGAATCACTCGCTGCTTAGCGATGGGCTGCTTCTGACCATAGACACCACCAATGATGTAAAGCGTTTTGCCCTGCTGATAGATCAGGTCTCGACAATAGGCTTCTAGCTCTTTCCAAGGCCCGCGATTGTTTTCGGCGGTCTGGGGAAAGATATTGGTCATCAAAAATGTTGCTGAATTATCTCGTTCAGTAGCCGTGCGATCGGCGGAAGGCAC
Source organism: uncultured Leptolyngbya sp. (assembly GCA_937899365.1). GTDB lineage: Bacteria > Cyanobacteriota > Cyanobacteriia > Phormidesmidales > Phormidesmidaceae > Leptothoe. The sequence goes on along the minus strand of CALBPH010000800.1, from coordinate 13,418 downwards.
CATATGACCCCGATCATAGCCGCTACCGGTATAGTCTCTAGGTGTGACCTGGTATGTGCCCTTCGGGAGAATCCCATCGGGACGAAAGTTGTTTTGTCGCTCGGTACTGCCTATCCAATCACGGTTAAGCACCCAGCTAGCCCATCGCAGGCCACCATGGCTTTGGCTATAGGCCAACACATACTGATCGCGATCGATCAAATAGTTATCAATGTTTTCTTGCCCCGCATGGCTAGGGTTGCCCAGGGCAATGTGAGGACTGTTAGAGAAATAAGTTTCCCAGTCTAAGTCTGGTGTGGCTTGGGGGAGTCGTTCACAGGCACGACCATTGCCATCACCATCTAGATTGTAGGGGTCATTACTATCCTCATTGAGGACTAACTGGGCTAACTCTTGACTGACAAAATCACCACAGTTACAGTTTTGCTCCACACAGGGGGGCAGATGAGCGTTGGGGGCAGACACCTGGGTAACCAAATCATCACAGCTTGTTACGGCCAACAGTAGGACTGTTGCCTGTGCTGAATGCCGTACCCAACGTGCCCAATACTCGAAGTTCCAATGCGTCAATGTCTCGACCTAAGTACCTGATTCCTACCCCATGAGTTTACCCTGGTGCTAGTACAAAAATATTACAAATATTACAAAATACGTCCTTATGCTTCCTTTGGTATCCCCTATGGAGGGACAGGGAAACGGCAGTATACTGTTAACTGCGCTGGACGATTTCGCTGGACGATTTTGCTGAACGATTTTTTCCGGCGAAGTTTCTAGCAGAAACCCATCAACTATTTACCGATTGGTGACTATGCTCAACAACGCAATTGCATTACTAAACACTTGGTTTCCCCCTACTGAGGTCCATGCCCACTGTGATGGTCCCTGTGGTGTTTACGATCCTTCTGCTGCGCGCATCACAGCTGAAGCTGTTTTGTCGATGACTAAGAAAATCTTGGCCCTTGAGGAACCATCGGATGCAGCTGGCAAAGTAGCCTATGCCAACACCCTGTCTCGCTACATTGCGATCAAGGAAGAGCAGGCTCAAAAAACTAAAGATGATTTGTTAATTCTATGGACTGATTATTTTAAGCCAGTTCACTTAGAGTCCTATCCCGATCTACACGATACTTTCTGGAAAGCTGCCAAGCTTTGCTCCGCTTGTAAAGTAGAAGTCAGTCAGCAGCATGCTGAAGAACTGATGGCCGCTGTCGAGAAAATCCACACTATTTTCTGGGCAACTAAGGGGCGCGAAGTGGCTTGGTTTACCGCTAGTTAGTGGTTCATATCGTCAAGATTTGAGAAATCCCGTAAGGTGTAAGCTTTGCGGGATTTTTGTATCTTTATCTGTTAGACAATGGGCATAGACAATGAACAATGGCAGGGAAGGGATGTATTGCCGCCTCAGGTAAAAATGCTCCCCAAAGCTGACTGGGCTGAGTACGCCCAATGGCTATTAGGACGACGACAGCGATTTGTGGTGCGTGAGAACTCTATGGTGCCAACGCTGATGCCAGGAGATACGATTTTGGCGGAAATGGGGGTGGCTGTGAAAATAGGGGATGTTGCAATCCTTCGCTGGAGGGGTGTTGCCAATGTCTCAGAATCTGGGCAATTTGATAGCGCGCAAGCCATCAGCATGCCCTCAGAAATGCTGATGATCAAGCGAGTCAGCGAGATTTTCTATGGCGAAGGAGTATACCTGATCAGCGATAATATCCATGAACCTAGCGCCCGCGATAGTCGACACTTTGGTGTTGTCGAAGCGGATAAAATTATTGGTCGTGCCACAAGCCGTTTAGCTACGGCGCTGTAGCAGTATTTGATTATATTGTCTTCATTAATCGCTCCATGGCAGCCCCCGTTACCATCAGTCCTGCAACCCGTGATGATGTTTCTCTACTGTTTGAGCTGGTTATGGCCCTTGCTGAATATGAAAACCTGGCCCACGAAGTAATCGGTGCACCTGAAGATTTAGAAAAGCATCTCTTTGGTGATAACCCTACAGCCCATGCCATTGTTGCTCGTATTGATGGCGCACCTGCTGGTTTTGCGCTCTACTTTTTCAATTTTTCCACTTTTCTAATGAAACCAGGCATTTATCTGGAAGATCTATTCGTTTTGCCTGGTTATCGACGTCGAGGGATCGGTACTGCTATTTTTCAATATCTTGCTCAAGTCGCCCTTGCCAAAGGCTGTGGTCGTTTTGAATGGAGTGTTTTGGATTGGAACCAGCCGGCCATTGATTTTTACCGGTCTAAGGGGGCTGTGATGCTCGCCGATTGGTCCACCTGTCGCGTTACAGGTCAAGCCCTTGAAGATTTGGCTATCAATGAGTGATCAGGTCGAAAAGTATTGCTGTAATGAGTCAAACATAGTCTGTAGGTCGGCTGGCAAATGCCGAGCTATTCTACGTTTGGCCATATCAATGGGGACTAGCACTACGTGACCGGTAACGCATAGCTGTTGTTTCTCTTGGGTTGTATCGTAAATCTCATAAAGCCACTTGAGTTTGACACCTCGACCAACGTCCAGCTGGGTTCTGACTAATCCGGCAGCTCCTAACATAAGCGGCTGATGGTAGCGCAGCTGTAGATCTACGACAGGTAAGTCATACCCAGCGGCCACAAAGTCTTCAAAGGCAAACTTCATATCACGGAGACATTCTACCCGCGCTGTTTCCATCCATTGGATATAGGTTCCATGCCAAACAACACCGCCGTAGTCTGTGTGGTGAGGCTGTACCCGAAAACCATAATCAAACCAGCGGTCAGCCATAGATAAAGTAATTGCCAAACTACGAATTGTGAATCCTGCTGTAGTTTACGAAAACAGCTTGCGTATCATAGATATTTATACATCCTTGAGAGTTCATCCAATAGGGTTTAGTCAATGATTGAAACGATTTTGCTAGCTAGTTCCGGTCCTGGCAATACAGAAACTATGTTTAAGGCCCTGCTGGAAATTCCAATGATTCAGCGGTCTCAGGTAACTGTGTTGAAGGTAGTGCCGCCTAAAACAGCGGCTGGCAATATGGGTGATCAGCGCTCAGACAATGCCCAAGAGCTGACTGAAACGATTGCTCGCCTTGGCATCGAGACTGCAAAAGTGACACCGATGCTGCGGGAGGGTGAACCTAAAGATGAGGTCTGTAAGGTGGCCGATGAAATTGGTGCCGACCTGATTATTATGGGCTCGCGGGGACTGAGTGGCCTTAAGGCAATTCTAAAAAATTCAGTTAGCCAGTATGTTTTTCAGTTGTCATCACGACCGATGTTGCTGGTAAAGGATGATCTGTATAGTATCCGTCCCGTCAAGCGAGTGTTAGTGGCCCTTGATAAGTCTGACATGGCGAAGGAATCGCTGAAGGTCGCCATTGATCTCACCCGTGATATTAAAGATAGTGAGTTGGTGATTGTCCATACGCTGTCTAATTTGCGGAATTCGGTTGACGAGGCCATTAATGCTAATCCGGAGACCGATCCGGTTTTAGCGCCTGCCATTGCTGAGGCAAAGCGATATCGAATTAACTATCGCTGTGTGGCCCCAGAAGGTCAACCTGGTAAGCGAATTTGTGAGCTGGCTGATGATCTCAACGTTAATTTGTTAGTGCTGGGCTCCCCTGATCGTCGTCCTTCTATCGCGAAAGGATTGCCCGATATTGATCGACTTCTAGGTAAGTCCCTGTCCGACTATGTGCGTGTCAATGCGCCCTGCCCGGTTTTGCTGACCCGCATTGAGACTGATTAGGGCTGTGGTCGGTTTTTAGGTTTGAGTGAAGCCAACGTAGTCAATGCTCAATCCAGCTTGCCAGGCTGAAGTTCTATTGTCAGAGGCTTTACTGCTGACAGAGCTGGACTTTACTGCTTTTACGCTATCCTTGACCCACGTTTGCAAACGTTATTAGCTATGGCGTCGCTCTCCCATACGATTGAAGCAATTTTATACCTCAAGGCAAAACCCCTTACTGTTGCTCAGATTGCCGAATATGCCGGCTGTGATAAGGATGCTGCCGAGGAGGGATTGATTCAACTGATGGGGGAATACGCCCACCGAGAGGGGGCATTGGAGATAGCAGAAACGGAAAGTGGCTATAGCCTACAGCTACGTCAGCCATTTAAGCCGCTCCTAGATGAGCTTATTCCGTTAGATATTGGATTAGGTGCGCTACGGACCCTAGCCGCCATTGCTATGCGAGGTCCTGTGAGCCAGACAGATCTGGTTGATTTGCGTGGGTCAGGTGCCTATGGTCATGTCCATGATCTTGTCGACCAGGGGTTTGTGCGACGACGGCGACAGTCAGATGGACGCTCTTTTTGGTTGCAAGTGACAGAAAAGTTTTACCAGCGGTTTGAGATTGATAAACTTCCACAAATTAATATACCTGCGGCTGATGCTGACGCTGGAGAAACTGAGGAGGCAATGGCAGAGGTATCGACCGATGCTGATGATGAATCGACGGTAGATTCAGAGCCTCCGATAGTTCTAGAATCCTCTCCTGAAGCAGATGTGGATGCTGAACCAGCACTCGTGCTAGACCCGTAGAAATGTTGCAAAATCCCTAAGGATCAATGAAGTTGCCGTTAATTTCTTGGATATGTTGGGGCATCTTACAGGCACACCATCCATACTGAACTTCGTGTAAGTGCTGGCTGAAATCGGCTTTATCACGCTAAGGTAATTAGAAGCAATACATAACTGTTTATGTTTAACCCCGATAGCGCCCAATTCATCGGCATGGGTTCTGATGATGCGCAGGTAAATCAGTTACTGAAGTACCTACAGCATCAACCACCTGAGGTCCTGACCCGCGTTGCCCAGTCGGTGAGTGGTGAGATCAAGCAAATTATCTCTCAGAATGTCCAAGGACTGATTGGGGTTTTGCCATCGGAAGGGTTTAATGTGCAAGTGACGACCGATCGCGAAAACCTGGCTGGTTTGTTGGCTTCAGCTATGATGACGGGCTATTTTCTGCGGCAGATGGAGCAGCGCATGGAGCTAGAAGCTAGCCTATCTGGAGTGTCGGCTTTAGATGGCGATGCTGATGACGATCTGTCAGACCTAGACGCTTAGGCAAACCACCATACAAAATTCATTTTTCAAGTTTGAGCTTTCTATTTGATTTGAGTGTTCTGTTTGAATTGCGATTTAGCTGAAAGCTCATCTACTGTAGTGCATTAGGCATCTTGGTGGGCTTGACCTCTAGGGTTTTGGTTTCGCCCTTGCGGTTGACTTCCACTTTTAGGGCTTTGCCAATGCTGCTGGTTTCCACCTGTGCTTGAACGTCGGTTGCGGTGGCGACTTCGATTTCATTAACTTTATTAATTACATCCCCTCTTTGGATGCCAGCATCTTCGGCTGGTGTTCCTTCCATGACGCGGATAACCATGACACCTGAGTCGGCTTCGATGGTAAAGTCCATGTCTTCGTCATCGTTGATGCGCTGACGCATTTCAGGATTGAGGTTGACCATTTGAATGCCTAAATAAGGATGCTGAACTTCGCCATCCTTAAAGAGCTGGTCGCCGATCCGCTTGGCGGTTTCAATCGGAATAGCAAAGCCTAGGCCCTGGGCACCAGCACGAATGGCTGTATTCATGCCGATGACTTCTCCTTGGGCGTTTAGCAGCGGTCCACCGGAGTTGCCTGGGTTAATAGCTGCGTCAGTTTGAATAAACTGCACACGCTTATCAGAGATGCCCACTTGGGAGCTGGTGCGGCCAAGGGCGCTGATGATGCCAGCTGTGACGGTATTGTCTAGGCCAAGGGGGTTGCCGATGGCAATGGCCCACTGACCGGCGGCTAGACCATCTGTTGAACCCAAAGGTGCTATGGGTAGGTCCTCTCCATTGATCTGGACGACTGCGACGTCGGTAATGGGGTCGGTCCCGATGACATTGCCTTCAAAGGTGCGGCCATCATTTAGGGTGACGGTCACTGTGCTAGCCCCTTCTACCACATGGGCATTGGTCATTACCTGACCATCTTGGCTCAGAATAAAGCCTGAGCCCGTGCCCTGTTCAAGACGCTCGGGCAGCTCAGGATCTACCGGCAGCTCTTCGGTGAAAAAACGTTTGAAAAAGGGATGCTCAAACGTTTCTGAGACCCCTCTGACTGAACGGGATGCGTCAATGCGCACAACGGCGGGGCCCACCTGCTCGGCTGCAGCGGCAATAAAATTAGGATTATCGATGGAGGGATAGGCTTGGGCCTGGCTCTGGGAGGCTGCTTCTGCCGGTTCGGCCGTTGTGCGTAGAACCGAAGTGGCAATTGGTAGCTTGCTATCCTGGTCTTCGGTTTCAGGATTGAAAAAATAGCTGTGGCTAGCCCAGCCAGCTCCGCTACCAACTAAAAGTAGGCCCACATATAAACCAAGTTGTTTTGGAGCAATGCCCATTGCTGCGTCCTCGCTGTTAGCTCGTTAAGTTAGTTATGGGAGCCATGATGACCTTACCTTAGCGAAGATTGCTTCGAAAATGCATTGGGCTAGACATGTACGGCCTATATGTTCTATTACATGGTACTGATTGCCGTTGCTATACCCAGGGCTATTTTCACCATACTGCTGTCAAAATGGCGGTCTACTGTTGTCTGAAACACTAGGGTGTTCTATAGGATGCACGTATTTCAAAGATTTTATAAACATGTGCTCATGCTGGCGGGAATGATTCCCCTGGGTTACACCCTGGCTGCCCAAGCGTCACTTTGCCCCGAGCCAGCGTTAGACCAGGTGATTGAGCACCGCATTGAGGCTGGCGAAACCCTGAGCACCGTGGCTGCCCAGTATGGCTTACTGCCTGCCACACTGTTGGCGATGAATCCTACCCTGTCGTCCCAGGCTCCTTTGCCAGCAGGGCGTGTGATTGAGGTGCCGCCTTTTAATGGCATGGTGGTTCAAGTTGGCTCTGGGCAAACCTGGCAGTCTTTGGCTGAACGCCATGGCACGAGGGCTGATTTACTCTTTGAGGTGAATGGGTGTCCCAGTGTTTTACCTAGTCAGGTGTTTATTCCTGGCAGCAATCGTACGGTTGTGGCAACTGCATCGACCTCTTTGGCCTATCCACTATCTATAGCTACTAGGCTGATTTTGAGCTATGGCTGGCAACCCCACCCCCAGCGAGATGAGTTGGTTTTTAACAGCGGTATTGCCCTAGCGGCGGCCCCTGGAACAGCAGTCGTAGCTGCCGCCGATGGTACTGTGGCGTTTGTGGGTGAGTCTAATGGCACGCTAATGGTGGTGGTGAATCATCGTAATGGTTTGCAAACTCGCTACGGGAATCTTGCCCAGGCTGAATTTGCGGTGGGGGACTCAGTCTCTCAAGGTGTGGATTTGGGTACTGTAGCGGGAAGCTCTACGGAGTCATTTTTGTACTTTGAGGTGCGTACTAATTCGACTGAAGGCTGGGTGGCACGCGATCCGGGGTTGTACCTGGCGGAATTAGAATTACAGCGATAGATGGCTAGGGGGATTCGATATTTTGGCGAATATCTGAAGAATTACACAGTAAAGCTAGTCATCTTGTTGAAGAGGTCTTACAATGCCGATATTCTGGGTATTACGGGTGGGTGTGCTTCTTAAAAAAGAACGTATTGTGCTATGGCTAGGCATCCAAACTTGACTGAGCAATTATCTATAGGGTTTAAGGGGCTGTTTAAGCGTACTTCGCGGCGCGCATCTGCCCGTAAGCGGCGGGCAAACACTGGCTCTGCTGTAAAGCTCAAGACTGCTAAGGTGCCAGCGTCGACGCCACCTGCGATCTCTAAGCAAGCTGCGCCTGCTGCAACTAAGGCAGTGTCTAAACCCAAGACGGCGTCTAAACCAGGTAATTTTTGGTCAGATTTATTTTTAGTCAGACCCTGGCTGCTGGTGGGTGGTCTGTGGCTGACATTTATTGTTTTGATTGCGATCGCACTATCGGGCCTATCTAGCCCCGGTCGTGAAACGGTTCTAGGACCGGTGAGTAGCAGCATTGATGGACAGCCGTTAAGCGCGCCCGATGCTGCCGCTGCCTCTCGTTTAGTGCTACGGGGTGAAGAGGAAACGGCTCTAACTCGGCACGATCCAGCCGCTAAACTGCCAGGTAAGCCAGAGCAGTCCATGCCTGCCAGGCCGCTGCAGGTCATGGTGGCTGACTGTGCTGGAGGCTGTATGCTAGTGTCCCGGCAAGGCGAATTAACGGCTGAACCTCGCCGGGCTCGGCGACGTGGGGTAGCCCAGGCAGCTGGTCCCCGACCCATGCGTTCTGCCAGTAAACTTTCTAGTGGCCGCAATCGCCGCGCTAAGCGTCGCATTGGGGCTCAACGTCCTGCCTCTCAGGTAATGGCGTTTAGCTCAGGTCAAAAAATCCGCCACACCCCCTTGCAGCAGCCTCAGCCATCCAGGTCGGTCTCATTTTCGGTGGGTGGCCCTGAAGCGCCTACTTCTGTTGCGGTGGTGCCCAGTAGTGAAACCTCTCCGTTGGACTGGAAAGAAGGCAGCTTGGCCCACAAGTTAGATGTGCGCCAGACCCGGTCAATTAATTCGTTTTTGTAGCGTTTTTTTCGTTTGAAACGACGTTTTAGAATTCGTTCTTGTCTAGTCTGCCGGTTATTTATCATCCTGACTATGTAACGCCCCTACCCGCCGGGCATCGGTTTCCCATGCCAAAATTTAGGCTGCTGCGGGATCTGCTGGTGCGCGATGGCGTGATCAGTGTCGATCAGCTCTATCAGCCAGGTCGCCCCCTTCAAGACTGGCTAGAGCTGGTCCATGAAACGGCCTATGTCAGCGCCTATTGTGATGGCACGTTGGATGCTACGGCACAGCGGCGAATTGGGTTGCCCTGGAGTGAGGGGCTGGTGCGACGAACCTGTACGGCGGTGGGGGGGACGATTTTAACCGCAAAGCTAGCCCTTAACCATGGGTTGGCCTGTAATACGGCGGGAGGTACCCACCATGCGTTTCCAGGCTATGGGTCGGGGTTTTGTATTTTTAATGATATTGCGATCGCAACTCGTCTCCTCAAAGCTCAAAACTTACTCAATACTATTTTGGTCGTCGATTTAGATGTACACCAGGGGGATGGCACCGCCTGGATTTTTCGCGATGATCCCACGGTCTTCACCTTTTCCATGCACTGCGCCGTCAACTTTCCCGGTCGCAAACAAATCAGCGATTTAGACGTGCCCCTGGATGAGGGCACTGAAGATGATGAGTACCTGGCCAAGCTAGCGACCTATTTGCCAGGGTTACTCAGCCAGGTCAAGCCGGATCTGGTACTCTACGATGCCGGGGCCGATCCCCACCGCGATGATCGTCTCGGAAAATTGGCCCTGACAGATGACGGCCTATATCGCCGTGATCGATATGTCCTCGAAACCTGTGCTAAAGCCAGGTATCCAGTGGCCTCTGTGATTGGTGGCGGGTATGGCAAAGACATGAATGCCCTGATCTATCGGCACTCATACTTATATAGAGCCGCCAGTGAGATCTACCGCAAATATTGCTAAGTCCCTAAGATAGATCCGTATCGCTTAGCTCCGTCTCGTATTAGACGGGCATCCCCTTGAGACCAAGATTTGCTTGGTGACGTGACAACATCAGCCTCATAACTTTCTAATGTCTTGGACCGTTATTACCTTTTATAAGTTTGTTCAGCTCGATAACTTTGAAGCAATGCGTCAGCCGTTGCTGGAGCTTTGTCAGGCCCAAGGCATTAAAGGAACGATTCTGCTAGCACTAGAGGGTGTCAATGCCACAGTTGCAGGTCCTGACGACGGATTGGCAGTGTTAATGTCCCAGCTGAAGCAAGATTCTCGGTTAGCCGATCTCACCCACAAAACCTCATGGGCAGAGACACAGCCGTTAGATCGGATGAAGGTCAAGCTAAAAAAAGAGATTGTTACCTAGGGGCAACCAGAGGTAAGCCCGACAAAACAGGTCGGGACCTATGTAGACCCCCACGACTGGAATCAAGTAATTGCTGATCCAGAGGTGCTGGTGATCGACACCCGCAATAACTACGAGGTTGATATCGGTACGTTTCAAGGTGCGAACAACCCAGAGACTGACTCATTTCGAGAATTTCCTGACTATGCCGCTGAGCAGCTAGACCCAACAAAACATAAAAAAGTAGCCATGTTTTGCACTGGTGGGATTCGCTGTGAAAAAGCATCGTCTTATTTACTGGAGCAAGGATTTGAGCAGGTTTATCATCTCAAAGGCGGCATTCTGAAATATCTAGAAGATGTTCCTGCTGAAGAGAGTCTTTGGCAAGGAGAATGTTTTGTTTTTGATGAGCGAGTAACTGTACAGCATGGGTTAGAGCCGGGCAACTATGTCATGTGTCGTGGCTGTGGATACCCGTTATCGGTAGAGGATACTCAGTCCGTCCACTATGAACCCGGCATTACTTGCCCTAACTGTTACGACAAACTGAGCGAGGATCAGCGCACACGGTTTGCTGAGCGGGTAAAACAGCGACAGTTGGAGAGAGAACGTGGGGCTTTAGGCTCGGATGACTAGGAGTCATAGCCGTTATAGGGGAGACAACTATAGAGGAGATAGGATCGCCAAGTGCTACGGGTTTACATAGCTTTGAGTTAATCTGAAGGCGGACTTAAAGGACTTGACCCTATGACAGCGACTGGCAAAGTGGAGATTGCGATCGCAATCATCCATAAAGATGGAAAATTTCTCATGCAGCTACGGGACGATGTACCTAATATTCTGTTTCCCGGTCATTGGGGATTTTTTGGAGGGCATCTAGAGCCTGGCGAAGATGCCGACACGGGGATACAGCGCGAGCTACAAGAAGAAATTGGCCATGTTCCTCCAGACATTACGCTCTTTGAGAGCCATGAAGACGAGCGAGTTATTCGTAACTTCTACCAGGCTCCACTGACCGTCGCAGTTGAACAACTTGAGCTCAATGAAGGACAAGATCTAGGGTTATGCAGTATTGAGGATGTCTACCGAGGCTATAAATATTCTGACAAGCTAGGGGAAGACAGACCGTTAGGCAAGCCCCATCAACAAGCCTTACTGACCTTTATCGCCCAACAGTCAGCCCAGGTATAAAACAGTCGGCGCTAATAACCGCTTCCATAACCTTTATGGGGCAACACAAACCTGTGGCCCTCAAGATGCATTACCCTGTGAGGAGCTAATGGATCGACAGAACGACTATGGCCGAAGTGCCACCCAATTCCAACCCTGCTGCCTCTGCAGCGCCCCCGGATGATTCACCTCCGGTGCGGTCACCAGCCCCTCCACCCAAGCTGCGACCCTACCAAGTGGATCTCGTTAACGACCTCTATCGCAAGCTCAACGAGGGGCACAACCGTATTGCCATCATCGCGGGTACCGGTGCGGGCAAAACCATCATCAGTGGTCAAATTTGCGCCCATGCCGAGTCCGCAGGCCGTAAGCTCATGTTTTTGGTGCATTTAGATGTGCTGGTGGGCCAAACCTATGAAAAAATGCAGTCCTTTGGTCTAGACTGCGGCTTTATCAAAGCAGGCTGGCCCGAAAACCCCGACGCACCGATCCAAATTGCCAGCATTCAGACCATGGCCAAGCGCCGCTGGTGGAAAAATTGGCCGGCTGATGTGGTGTTCTACGACGAAGGCCACATCACTATGTTTAGCCAAATCGGTAAGCAGGTGATGCACAAGACCCATCCCCATGCTGTCCACTTGGTGATGACCGCCACCCCCCTACGTCTGGGCCGAGAACAGCTAGGGGATGTGCTGGAGACCCTGGTGGCTTCCCCTGTCCCCAGTGAACTACAGCAGATGGGCTACCTGGCTCCGCTGAAGTATTTCAGTATGCCCATGGACAGCATGGCTAACTTAGAAAAAGTGGGCTCTAAAGGGGGCGACTACGATGAGAAAGACCTCAAGACAGCTTGCGATCGCCCAGAACTCGTAGAGCGCATTGTCGAAGAATGGCAGAGACTAGTGCCTGGGAAACGCACCATTGCATTTTGTGTTGATGTAGACCATGCCCGCAACGTGGCAAAAGAGTTTCGCAAAGCGGGTATTGCTTCTGACACGGTCGATGGCAGCACCCCCATTAAAGAACGCAAGCGACTGTATGAGGCCCTGGGCAATGCCGAGCTGCTGGTGCTCACCTCCTGCAATGTGATTAGCATTGGCTTTGACGAACCCAGTGTAGAAGTGGGTCTGATGCTGAGGCCAACCAAGTCCAGAGCCCTACATTTTCAGCAGTTGGGTCGCGTCATGCGGATTTCGCCCCAAACCGGTAAGCACTACGGCATTATCCTCGACCAGGCGGGCAATTTAGAACGGTTGGGCTTTCCCGAAGATATTCGAGACTATGTGCTCCCGACCCGCAGTCAGTCATCTGGTCAGGGCGGCCCAGCGCCAACAAAGCCCTGCCCTGCCTGTGGGCTGATCGTATATTCATTTATTGTCAAGTGCCCTGAGTGTGGCCATCAGTGGGTTAACGATCGGCCTATTTTGCTAGAGGATATGGTGCAGATTTATTCCTCCCAGCAAGCCCATCAGATTAACGATATTCCCACCCTAGTCCAGCTTTTTCATGGACATCGACGCAGAGCTTTTAAGAGCAACTATGCCCCCACTTGGGCCGAGCGTTCCTTTTTTGAACATACGGGTCGTAAGTCTCAAACAGAATGGTGTCGTGGGTCCATTTATGGCCGTCGACCCAGTTGGGAAGAACAGTTAACAATCCTTGACTATTTGCGCAAGAGTGCTCGCCGTTTAGGCAGGCGCGATGACTGGGTTGCCCATGAATTTGAGAAAGAAGTTGGTCCTGGCAGTTGGCAACAGCTAGCCATTCATGAAGGATTAGCCCAGGCCTAGTAACTGTTTAATGAGCCAACACAAATACCAGACCACAGGACATACGCCAACATGCTGAGCTTAACAGTCCGATGGCCTAAATTTTAGCTTTGCCTGTTCTAGTGGTTGGAAAAGCCACAACGCTCTTTGTATAAGCATTGGGTGAATTGAACCCGATTACATTTTAAAGTTACTTCCGGATCCGTCGTGATTAAGAATGCTCTGGGAAGAGTAGGTGTATAAAAATTAGGCGTTGCTGATCCCCGGAATGATGTGATCTGAGAAATTTTGATTTACTGTATCATCCCCCGATGGTGCATCCTGTAAATCAGCCATGGCAAACAATCTTTCTCTGCTTCAGCGCTGTGCTTTTGTCAGCTTTTTGCCTGTAGAAAAACGTCAACCCCTATGAGGATGAATCTCCCATCATGATGAATGTATGTGCCATGGCGCGGCCTCAGCTATTAAAGCGATTCGCCTTAGGTTCTCTTCTGGCCATAGTGCCCATTGGGGGTTTAGGTGTCCCTGCTTTATACGCGCAGTCTCGTCCAGGCGGTTGGTTACAAGTACAGCGGATGAGGGGCACTGTGACGACTTTGACCGGTCGCAGCAAT
>CALBPH010000799.1 GCA_937899365.1 uncultured Leptolyngbya sp. | reverse complement strand
GATGAATCTCCGATGGATCTGCCTGTCGATGGTGTATTTATCTATCAAAGTGGTTCTAAACCGATCACAGACTTTATTAATGGTCAGGTGGATCTTAATTCGGACGGGGGTGTACGAGTCGATGACATGATGAACACATCTGTAGAGGGTGTTTGGGCAATTGGAGACATTCGTAATACCCCCTTTAAGCAAGCGTTTGTCTACTCATGTGACGGTTTTTTTGCTGCGATGTCCATTGATCTTTTCCTTAACAGTCGTAAAATCATCAAACCTGACTGGGATCATAAATAACCTTTGACAGCCCTCATCCTGGTGCAGGCAAATATTCTGGCAGCACTGTCAGACAGGCCAAAGCGGTATAGGTGAGGGCAAAGTAGGTTTCGAATCGGGCAATATATTCAAACCGACAGTTGCAATACCAGTCTCGGAATAAAATAACGACGGTGAGCTTAAGTAATGCGATGCCTAGGGTGAGGGCCGTGACTAGGGAAAGCCATCCTAACCCATAGAGTGTGGCCGTTATTGCGATCGCAACGCTGTGATACACCAGGCTACCTTTGAGAGAACTGGTTTTAGCCTTTCGTAGTTTGATCGTAAAAACAGCACTGGCAAAAAAGAGGCTGTTCAGCAGCCATAGTCCAACTGCTTGGAACGTGAGGGTACCTGTATTTGTCCCATATACAAATAGGGTAGCCATACAGATGGCGGTAAACATAAAAATCTCGGTATCAATGGCTTTTTGTCGTCGTCGCAGGACAGCCACGATATCGAAACCTATTGCAACCACACTACCACCACAGATCCACAGTAATACCGGATGACGATAGGTGAGATAGGTGGCAATTGCGATCGCAATACCGCCATACACTCCGGCCCAGATCAGATATCGAGGTTTCCAGCTGCGACGCTGTTTTATTTGGACAATTAGCGGGTGTTCTGCCTGCAAACCAAGAAACGCCACAAGACAAGCTAGCCAAGTTTCCCAGGTCCATGTTTGAGCTAGGGACGCCCCTGTTAAGAGAGAGCCCGCCAACACTAATATCACCCCATGCTCAGGAGAAAACGTAGGCCAGTACAAAGGTTTATGACCATGGGAACGTGCTGCTGGGTCAATAAAACCAGCAACGTGAGAACTGCTCATTGTTGACGTTCGTGATAGTGACAGCCTAGGTATAAAGAGTTATATGAGAATTATTCTTATTAAGAATATAGTACCGTAAAGCGAACTCAAGATAAAAAGATCTATTGTTAATAATTTAGATGTCTGCTCCATTGGGCCATCATAAATATTTTCAATGGATCGATCAGCTCGCAGGTATCCAGATAATGTCCTGATTTATGTTACCTATCTAGAGGGTTTAAAGTTGAGAATAGATAGCAATAGTCGCTATGCTTAATACAGTAGTAACCCATGCATAAAATTATGCGCTTTCAAAAATCTATTCCTCTATTTTTACTCGCCCTATTGCTCAGTGCGTCTCCCGCTATAGCCCAGCCGATTGAAGAAATCGCACAGCAGGGGTTAGAAGCGTATCGGGCTGGCGACTATGCTGCTGCCGTAGTCGCCTGGCAGAAGATGATTGAACTTGAGCCGCAGAACACAGATGCCTATAACAATTTAGGAGCTACCTTTTATCAGCTGGGTGAACTAGATAAAGCTGTAGAGGCTTACCGGCAAGCTTTAGAGATTAATGATAACAGTGCAGACACCTACAATAATCTAGGAACCGTCTTGGTTCTGCAAGAAAAATATGACGAAGCGATTGAAGCTTATGGTCAAGCAATTGAATTAGATCCAGAGCTGCCAGAAGCCTATGTTAATTTGGGTAATCTGTTACCCCCTGACCAGGCGGTTGCAGCCTATCAACAAGCGATTGAGCTTAAACCTGACTATGTGCAGGCCCATAACAATCTAGGGACAGTATTTGCTGACTTAGAACAGTATGACGATGCTATCTCAGCTTACAATCGAGCCCTTGAGATCGATCCTGATTTTCAAGCGGCTCAAGATAATTTGGCGTTGATAGAGTCTGCGATCTCAGAAGATGAAAGCCCTGATACGGATTCAACCGGTGATTAACTCTCTATCTGCTATTGCAGATTTTGAATAACTTCAAATGCTCATATAAGACATTAGAGGACTTGTGAGTAAGCCAGAAACCATTTGGAGAAACAACCTTAGATTTTTCTATGGGCGTGTCTCTGAAGAGATTATCGTTCAGCTAAAAAGCAGGTAGCCTCAGGTTCCCCAGTGAATACACACGATAAGGTTCAGGTCTAGATAAATTTCTGGGAAATTAAATCTGTACAACCCTATCTAATACAGCTCATCTTCAGCATTGGTCTCAATTTTGCAATCCGACAGTGGATAGGTAACACATAATAAGGCATAACCAGCACTGAGCTGATCGTCATCTAAAAAAGACTGATCAGATTGGTCTATCGTCCCTTCTAAAATTTTCCCAGCACATGAAGAACAAGCGCCAGCGCGGCACGAAAAGGGTAAGTCCAATCCCTGTTCTTCAGCAACATCTAGAATATACTCATCTTCAGGTACCTCAACGGTTGCATTGATGTCATACTTTTCGTTAATGAAGGTGACTTTGTAAGTTTTCATACGCGTCATCAGTGATATGTAGAGTGTTAAAAGCCTGTGCAGGATTTATGCTGACACTATCAATATTGATTCGCAATAAACACAGTCGTAATTATATCATTCCAGTCTTGTGTTTGTTGAATTAAGCTGACATTTTCCTAAGAATCCTAATCCTGAGCTAATGCTCTGAATTCTATCGTTAGATGACGCATTAACAGTGAGGGCGTTGCTGATTCGCGGCATGGATTTATCTGTGAAATATAGTCTAAGCCTCTATCTCAAAGGATCGGTTCATCTTCTAAATCAGCAATACCATAGTGAGTGGTACATTATCCAACAGTCTGATATTGCAGACGATATGAAGACTAAGCTGGTTACAGACTCTTGTATTACTAATTCAATAAGTATTAATGTTATTTAGGATTGATTCTCAATAGTAAATGTGCGATAGTCTTACTAGGGATAGTTAGGGTTAGTCGATACTTATAGCCAAAAGGCTTTAGATGTTGCTTTGGTGAGACTTACTTGTCTCTCTAATATTTGGCGTTGCTGCTCCTCGGGATGATTTTATCTGGAAGATACTGTCCTATGGCATATCTCATCGATCGGTTCATTCTTTAAATCAGCAATGGCTAATATTTAGCTATTTCCATATTCACTCGGTTATACGCGGTTGAAATGATAAGTGCATTTCAACCGCGTTTTTTATCAAGATGCCAATGCCGTTTTGGACGCTTGAGCACGCTAAGGCGTTTGCCCCCAAATAGACGACTGGCTGTCTTTATCTGGTTTTTT
>CALBPH010000798.1 GCA_937899365.1 uncultured Leptolyngbya sp. | reverse complement strand
GGTCGTTCAGGTCCGCCACAATTTGCATCAGTTCCCGCTTCGTATCGGCCGCCACCAACGACCGGTAAATGCCCATCTTTTGATCGGTGTCGGCAATGTAGTTGTTGGGGATAAACGCCGTAAGCTTCAGGTCTACCTGGGTTTCGTCCACCTGGGGAATCTCCTGACCGCGAATCTCGGCAATGGATTCTTGCAGCATATCCATATACAGATCAAAGCCAATCACTTCCATCTGACCCGACTGCTGCACACCGAGCAGATTACCAATGCCGCGAATTTCCATATCTCGCATGGCTAGCTGATAGCCGGAACCTAGCTGGGTAAATTCTTGGATTGCCCGCAGTCGTTTGCGGGCTTTGTCTGAGAGTTTGTCCTGTCGGGGGAAGAACAGCCAGGCATGGGCCTGAATTCCGGAACGGCCTACCCGTCCCCGCAGCTGATACAGCTGGGAGAGACCAAACTTTTGGGAGTCTTCGATCAAAATCGTATTGACTCGCGGGATATCTAGCCCCGACTCAATAATGGTGGTACACACCATCAGGTCGGCTTCACCACTGCTAAAGGCCAGCATGGTGGCCTCCAGCTCGCCCTCTTGCATCTGACCGTGGGCCACCGCCAGCCGGATGGATGGAATCATCTCGCGAATACGGGCGGCAATCTCTTCAATGCCCTCGACTCGGGGGACTACGTAATACACCTGCCCACCCCGGTCCAGCTCCTGACGAATGGCAGCCCGCACTTTCTCTGGGTCAAAGGGAGCCAGGTGGGTCATGATGGGTCGGCGAGATGGCGGCGGTGTGGTGATCAGGCTCATTTCCCGCACACCAGAAAGGGACATGTATAGGGTTCGGGGAATGGGGGTGGCGCTGAGGGTGAGCACATCCACCTCGGTTTTCATCGCTTTGATTTTCTCTTTTTGGTTGACGCCAAACCGCTGTTCTTCATCCACCACCAGCAGACCCAGGTCTTTAAATTTAACCGTTTTGCCCAGCAGCTGGTGGGTGCCGACAACAACATCCAACTCCCCCGTTACCAGTCGTTGCAGAATGTCTTTTCGCTCGCTGGCGGTGCGGAACCGGTTTAATAGCCCGACTTGAATGGGGTAGGGGGCAAATCTCTCTTTGATGGTGTGGTAATGCTGCTGGGTCAAAATCGTGGTGGGGGCCAGCATCGCCACCTGTTTTCCAGCAATGATCGCTTTGAAAATTGAGCGAATGGCGACTTCGGTTTTACCAAAGCCCACATCTCCACACACCAATCGGTCCATGGGGCGCAGGCTTTCCATATCCCGCTTTACATCCTGGGTAGCTTTGAGCTGGTCCGGTGTGGGCTGATAGGGGAAGGAGTCTTCTAGTTCCTGTTGCCAGGGCATGTCAGTGGGGTAGGCAAACCCTTCGAGTTGCGATCGCTGGGCGTAGAGCCTGAGTAGATCCACCGCCACCTTTTGAATGGCTTTTTTGGCGCGGGTCTTGGTTTTCTCCCAAGCCTTGCCGCTCATTTTGTTGAGCTGTGGGTTTTTCTCGGCGGAGGCCCGAAACCGTGATAGAGAGCCCATCTGGTCGGCGGCTACCCGCAACAACCCATCGGCATATTTGATGACTAAATATTCTCGGGTCTCGGTGTCGATGGTGAGACTTTCTAGCTTGAGAAACTGACCGATGCCGTGGTTGCGGTGGACCACAAAGTCATTGGGGCGTAGTTTATTGGGGTCAACCTTTTTGGAGGCGGCCCGGCGGCGTTTGCGCACATAGCTGGGGGTGGCCAGGGTGTGCTGACCAAAAAACTCTCGGTCGGTGACAATGCCGATGCGAAAGGTGGGCAGCACAAAGCCTTCGAGTTCGGCCAGGCCAGAATATTTAACACCCACGGGGACGTACTGACCGTGAGGCTTTTCGATGGCGGGGTAGTCTTTGGGGTTAGGGATAAACTGGGCTGGGCAGTCGTGTTCCTGGAGTAGGGCCACCGAGCGGCTGGGTTGGGCCGAGACCAGCCAAATTTTATGCTTGCGATCGCACTCTTCCCTCACCGTCTCCGCCAGTTTGCCAAACTGGTGGGGAATGGCCGGCACCGGACGGCTGGCCAGGTTTAGCCCCACCCCCTCCTCCGCAATCTCCGATAGCAGCACCTGGGAAAACAGCGATAGCTCATCTAGCGCCTGATCAAACGGTCGATGCAGCTTGGGCACTTCCGCCCCCGGCAGCTGAATCTCATCACTGTTACCCAAGGTTTCATTCACCTCATGCCAGTAGGTATCCACCTGGTCATGCCAGCGACCGCTGTGGGCGCGACACTGGTCCGGCTCATCAATGGCAATCAGCACATCTTCCGACAAATACTCCAGCAGCGACGCTGGCTGATCAAAGGCAAACCCCAAAAAACGCCGCAGCCCTTCCACCCGCTGACCATTTTCATAACTTTCCTGGGCCTCCGGCGACATTAGGTCCGTCAGCACCCCTTTATCCTCTAGCTTTGATGCAATCAGCGGACTAAAATCCGTCGTTGTCAGCAGCAGTGTATCGATCTTATCCAACGACCGCTGATTGGCCGGGTCAAACTCCCGCAGTCGCTCTAGCTCATCGCCAAATAGCTCCAGGCGTACCGGTAGCTCCGCTGATACCGGAAACACATCAATAATGTCTCCCCGCTGACTCCACTGCCCTTCGGTTTCTACCGTTGGGACTTTTTCGTATCCCAGGGTGGCTAGGGTGCGCGATAGCTCCTTCAGGTTTAGCTCCATCCCCTGGCCCAGCCGCAAACAGTAGGGCTTAAACGCTTCCACTGGGGGTAAGTGGGGCTGCAGTGCCCGTTCCGTTGCCACAATCACGCTGGGCTTGTCAGCATCCTTGAGCAAGTCCGCCAGCACCTGTAGCTGCCCCCAGGTCATTTCCGACTCCTGGTCAAACGGATCGTAGGGAGACGCCTCCGATGTTGGGTACAGCGACACCCTGGGCCAGCCCATGGCCTCTAGCTGTGCGGTCCAACGACCGGCTTCTTCGAGGGTGGCGGTCACCACCAGCATGGGTCGATCCTGCGCTTGGGCTAAGGCCGATGCCACCAACCCCTTTGGCAAACGCGGTAACCCGTTTAGCACCAGTCGCTGCTGCTTATCCAGCTTAGTCAGTAATTCTTGGGTTAAAGCAGCCTTGCTAAGGGCACGGGTGACGGATGCAAAAGCCATGAAAGCGGTCGAAGGAAGTTACGGCATTTTAAATTGTAGAACCTAGATTGTAGAACCTGATTTGCGGAACATGGCCCTTGATAGATGATTGGGCTGCCTGCTGATGTTTTCTTAGACCCCTTCACACGGTTAGAGGCATAGTCTTCTGTTTTTTAATGAAGTCCCCACAATTAACCACACTTAATTATCGGGTCTAAACCAAACCAGATGTAATTTTTAGCTACGTGCTGATTTCATGAAACTAACGTAACGGCATTGAAGACAATGGTTTTAGACCATGGGGAATGGGAATACTAGCATCTGCCGATGGCATCGCCCTTGACTTGATAACGGATCGGCTACAAGCGCAGCCTATGTCACCATTCAAACGCTACAGCTACCTGCTCACGGGGGCTTTTTTGGTTGTTTTGCTTATTTCCCTGAGTTTTCTGGGATTACAGTGCCATGCTATCTACAACCATGAGCGAGCCATGGTTCAAAACAAGTTCTCTGAAAACGCCATTAACCTGGACAGCATTGTTAAATCGGTGACCAGCTGCATATATTACAGGTCAATGCTGAGGAAGACTTAAGACTATCGTCTAAGCATCCCACGGTTTCCCCTCTAAGACAGCAGGTAATTCAAACTCAGCCGCAGCGCTATCAACTTTTTCCCACCATCGGCGAGTCTTTGAATACATTTGGCTCTGTTCAGGGCATAGGGACGTTAGTAGATCAATCTGATGACTTTGAACGTGAGCTCAGTATGACCCTGCGGCTGATTCCCATTTTCCGAGGCATC
>CALBPH010000797.1 GCA_937899365.1 uncultured Leptolyngbya sp. | reverse complement strand
GCTGGGGAAACGTACTTCTGCCAACTAGTACAAAGTCAGCTACGGTTAGCTACCTGGCCCTTTGCCCTGGTTTTTTATCCCGGGTGTAGTAGCGGTATAGGGACACTAGCATGACCTTCAGTGCTCGGTTGATCCCGTCCGAGGTCTCTAAGCAATGGGCTAAAATTGTGAGCTTGCTTTCAAAGTCGCCGTAGGTATGGCAGTAATCAAAGGTTTCTTGCAGCAGATCCCGGAGGGTTTTAGTCCGCAGGATCTCTCGCTGTAGCGGACTATCGGCGTAGGGACCATAGAGGATGGAATATAGCAGCACCCGCACCTGATAGACATCGCACTTTTGGGCCAGTTCCTGCTCTAGGGTGGTAAGACTGTCAGGGCTAGTGACCACAGGTGCCCTATTGGCAGAAATATAAAGGGGCCGAAAAGCCCTTAAAATTTCCCGCGCGATGATTTGGGACTGTGTCTGTGATGACTGATGCTTTAGGATGGACATCAGGTGCTGCTTGAGCTGCAGCGGTGTCGGTGCCTGGCGGTGGACCATCTGCACCAAACTCATCAAGTCAGTCCCGGTGGTATCGGCAATTTTCCCTGGCGCCTGACCCAGATAGCCCAAAAACGTTTTGATCACCCCCAGGTTGTTGGACTTGGAGAGCGCGTTGATCACGGGCTGATATAGTTCATACTTTGCCCGTGACTGTACCGATGCAGACAGGTTAGCCACCTGCTGATCGGTGGATGGGGAGAGGGGTTCCTGGGAAACAAAGATGCTGCGCAAGTGGGACAAGATAACATTTGCGATCGCAACATATACGTCCTTGCGATTTAGACTGTACGCCTTTCTATAGAGACTATCTCGCCACTGCTGAAGGGTAGAGTAGCGTCCCAACAGAATTGCCACCAACGAATCCATTGAAACAGATTCGAGAGCAGCGGGTTCGTTTTCCCATGCCCCGTAGCACACGCTAAACAAAAGCTTTTTAATCCGCAGATGCTGCGGGTGCTTGCTTAAGCTACTCACCGCCTGCACAATAGCATCTTGTTTGGTGGCAAAAGTTGGTTGGGCATAGCCAATTGAGAGACCGTCAGGGGGCATGATATTTGGCGGCAGATGACGCTGTTATTAATATTGACTAATATTCACATCTTAGGACTAAATTGGCCAATTCAGTTTACTGACTCTTCATTAGAGCTGGTCAATATTATCTGTCTAAGAATATATCTCTTCATACTTTAGTACATTTACTTCTAAGAAACTGAATTGCACTACACAATTTATGAATCAATAGATACTAAAAAAATGCGCCAGATTACGGTTGTAAAAAAACAGAGGTTGTTATCCAGGCTTTTTTGACGGGCTAATACCTTCGTTTTTTCAGTGGCTGAGACGATTTCAGCCGATCTAAATGGTTTGCTCGCTGTCACAGTCAAACAGATGAATGCGGTGGCTGTCTAGCTGTAGAGCAATGGTTTCACCTGGCACGATGGTGGCTCTTGGATCTAATCGAGAAACAATCTCACTATCGTCGGTTAAGGTCGCGTAAACAATTAGCTCATGGCCCATGCGTTCAACTACAGAAACTTCGGCTTTTATATCGGTTGGCGTGATGCCGGGCGGAAGATAGTTGGGGTGGTGAATGCTTTCTGGGCGAATGCCTAAGATAACAGGACGATCAATATAGTGACTGATGCTGTCTTGGGACCTAGCCAGGGGGAAGCTAAAGCTATCGGTTTTGATTGTCAGTTGATCGTTATGGTGTTGGATGGTGGCATTGAGGAAATTCATCGACGGACTGCCTAAAAAGCCGGCCACGAAAATATTGTTGGGCTTTTCGTAAATTGTTTGAGGCGTGTCAACCTGTTGCAGAATCCCTTGATTCATAATGGCAATGCGGCTGCCCATGGTCATGGCCTCTACTTGATCATGGGTGACGTAGATAAATGTGGTGCCCAAGCGTTTGTGGAGTTTATTGAGTTCTGCGCGGGCCTGCACCCGCAGTTTGGCATCTAAGTTAGACAGGGGCTCATCCATTAAAAAGGCGGATGGGTTGCGGACAATGGCACGACCCACGGCCACCCTCTGCCGCTGCCCGCCGGACAGTTGTTTGGGTTTGCGCTCTAGTAGCGTTTCAATGCCCAGCTGTTGAGCGGCCTGCTGCACTCGCGTTTGAATATCAGCCTTGGATATGCCTTGCAGCTCTAAGCTAAAGGCCATATTGTCAAAGACGCTCATGTGGGGGTAGAGGGCGTAGGACTGGAACACCATGGCGATGTCTCGATCTTTGGGGGGCAGCTCATTTACCGGGCGCTCGTCAATATATAGGTTGCCGCTGCTGATACTTTCTAACCCAGCAAGCATACGTAGAGATGTGGTTTTACCGCAGCCTGATGGCCCTACTAGGACTAGAAATTCGCGATCGCAAATTTCTAAATTCAGATCCTTAACCGCAACATAGCCGTTGTCATACTGTTTAGTGACGCGCTCAAACCGCACACTTGCCATGGCTATCTGTTTCCTGCTGTGCCTTACCCCCCAAATAGTAGCGGTAATCATGGGGAATAGTCATGGATGCTAATATTCAGCGCGGTGCCGGCCGATCCTCGGTATGATTTGAGCGAAGAGGCCCGGCTCGCCACCCCGAGTCGCCCATGATGGCTGGCCCCATAAACCCATGATCGCAGAACCCAAGGCTAGGACGGAAGAATCGGATTTGCTTGGCAAGGTGGAACCCATTGTGAATACCATTATGGGGGTCAAGAAAGAGGACGTTCAGCAGCGGAGTGCGGCGGCTGAAACGGCCGTTGACTGGACCGCTATTGGCGTTTACGTAGGCGGGACCCTGGCTCAGATGGGTCTGATGCTGCTGGCCCTTTGGGGATTGCAGTCCCTGACCCAAGGGTTGTCAGGGGCGGTGAATGTTGGGGTTGCGATCGCATTTTTTGCACTGGTCTCAGTGCGATCTCGTTTATTTTCTCCGCTCAATAATGCTCGAACCCGCACTACCTACAGCACGGTTAATCGACCTGGGTGGGCGCCGCCGCCCCTGGCGTTTCCGATCATTTGGCTAAGCATCGGAGTGTTGCGCGTCATTTCATCCTATCTGGTGTGGCAGGCCTTGGGGCAAATATACCTGACGTTACCCCTGGCTATCTTTATGATGCATCTTGCCCTAGGAGACCCATGGAACACCGTTTTTACCGTGGAGGGTCGGCTGGGTGCCGCTGTTCCAGTCGTGTTAGTGGGGCCTCTAGCATCAGCTATTGTTGTTACGATCAGCTACTGGAACGTTGTTCCCCTGGCCGGTCAGTTATTATTTCCCATGGTGATTTGGCTCGGTGTTGCCAGTGCTTTAGTCTTCTCCATCTGGCAGTTAAATGGAGCTGAGCCACTGTATCCGCTGGTCTTAGACAAAGAAATAGAAACGGTGGCATAGGGGATGATGTGGCGTTTCTGTTTCTCGGGATGATTTTTATCTGTAAGGTGCTGCCCTACGGCATATTTAATTGCTCTATTCATCCTCTAAATCAGCAACGGCAAAGTTGGAGTTGGTATCCATTAGCCCTGGCAATGAAAAAGCCCCGATTTAAGATGGGACATGCTCTTAAATCGGGGTGCTCAATCTGTTGTGGAGAAATATGAAAACGACAGGCGAGACTTTAGGCGTCGGCAGTGACGAGCTGCTGACGGCGCACTTTTCGTAAGTAGAGACTTAAAGCACCCAGACCGATGAGTGCGCCAGGCTCGGGCACCTGAGTGGGCTCATCGGAGTAGTCACTTAGTTTTACGATGCGAGCAAAGATATTCGCTTCACTGGTGCCATTCTCTTGAGAGATAAAGTCTGTAACGGCGCTCTCATCAAAGTTAGGTGTGTCATTAAAGCCAACTAACTCAAGGGTGTACTCATCGCCTTCAAATTCAAAGGTACTTTCAGAGTCAAGGGCAAAGTCCCAGGTGATATTGT
>CALBPH010000796.1 GCA_937899365.1 uncultured Leptolyngbya sp. | reverse complement strand
CCACCAGTCTACGGCCAGGCCAAAGTTGTGGTGCCACATGCCATATTTGTGGTGAACGTAATGGACGGGCATCTTCATCCAGAAGCACTTGCGGGGGTTTTCGTGCTGCAGCTGGTGGGCGTAGGCGGAAAAGCCAGAGTAGGCTAGCGCGCCGATGGCCCAGCCTAGACCGACGGTGAGGGAAAAGATAAAGGGGATAAACATTGCGATCGCACTTCCCAATACATAATCGCGAAACTCCCACACCACACCCTGACCTTCGTTGCGACGATGGTGATCGCGATGCCGCTTACCGACCTTGGGCGACACATGCATCAGCCGATGTAGCCAATACTCAACAAAGCTGGCAAACACAAAGGCGGCGACAAAACTAAGGGCAAAAACAATAGGCTGGGGCATGAGTAACTCCACTAGGGATGAACGCAAGGGTAAACGCGAGCCAATAAGCCCACGGGTTCATCCTATTATTGTGAAATATTTTTACGAAGACAAGACGGATTGTAAAGTCGACCATGGCTCAGCCCTTCTGGCATTTTTCATCATCTGCCCCCCTCTCTGTATTTTCGATGGCCGCTCAGTGGCAGCAGCGTCGGTTTAACCGGCAGCTACCCCAGGCCCAAACCATCCAAGCCAGATTTCTTCAGACACTCCTCAAGGAGCAGCAAGGAACAGCCCTGGGTCAGGCCCTAAAGCTCGATCGCGTCACTACCCTTGAGGAGTTTCGGCAGCAGGTGCCCCGCTGGAACTACGATGGCCATGCCCCCTACTTTGAACGGGCAGCGGCTGGAGATACCAACGTGGTATCGCCATTGCCGGTGCAGGTGTTCAACATGAGCAGTGGTTCCACCGGCAGCCGTAAGCTTGTCCCCATTACCAAACGGGTCCAACAAACCCGTGCCTACGCCAACCAGGTGGCCATGGGCTACGCCTTTGAGCAGGCTCAGTCCATGGGGCACAGGGTGGGTCAGCTGCTGCTCACTACGCTGATTACCCCCTTGGGCAAAACCAACGCGGGAAATATCACCTACGGTCACGTCAGCGGCAACCAGCTACGCACCACCCCCTCCTTTGTGTTTAGTCAGCTGTTTGCCCAGCCCTATGACGCGCTTTTAATCAGCGATACGGCCGCTCGCAACTATGACTGCCTACTGTTTGGGCTACAGCAGGAGAGTCTGGCGTATCTGGCAGCCAACATTCCGCAGATTATGCTGCAGCTGTGCGCCTATTTGGAGCGGTTTGGCTCGGCCTTGGTCGATGACATTGGTCGTGGTGAGATTTCTCCGGAGATTGCTCTTGAGCCAGCCCTGCGGCAAAAACTACAGGCAATGCTGTCACCCCAACCCCAGCGAGCGCAGCAGCTGCAAACGCTATTAAAGCGCCATGGTCGCTTACTGCCTCGCCATGTGTGGCCCCATCTGGTCTTTTTAATCACGGCTCGGGGCGGCCCCTCTGATTTCTACTTTGAGCGGTTTGGCGAATACTTTGGGGATACGCCTGTTTTTGGTGGCACCTATTCTTCCTCAGAAGCGGTGTTTGGCAGTTACCACCAACTTAATAGCGACGAGGCCATTTTGGCCCTAAAAACGAATTTCTTTGAGTTTATTGCCCCGGATCAATGGGGGCAGGACACCCCTAAAACGTTGCTTCCCCATCAGCTGCAAGTGGGTGAATATTATCGAGTGCTGGTGACCATCTATTCAGGATTCTGTCGTTACGACAGTGGTGAAGTGCTACAGGTGATCGGCATGCGCCAGGGGGTGCCCATGATTGTGTTTCGATATCGCCAGGGGGGCACTCTCTCAGCCATCTCAGAAAAAACCACCGAACACCATGTCACCCAGGCGATGGCCGTTTTACAGACTGACTTTCTACCCATTGAAGACTTCTGTGTCACGCTTTCAGAGTCTCTTGTTGAACCCTATTACCTCCTTAATGTGGAACTGACTCAGGAGACAAAGCTGTCTGACCCTAAGGAGTTTTTGCATGCCTTTGATCGCCAGATGCAATGGGCAAATGAGTCCTATGCCATCAAGCGCCAGAAGAATGACATTACTGTTCCCCAGCTGAATATCCTGGCTGCGGGCAGCTTTAAGCAGCTGAGACAGCGACGGTTGAAACCCGGTGTCGTGGATGATGCCCAGGTGAAACTTGCCCATATTAGCTGCGATCGCAACTTTCTAGACGGCATTACCATTACCCACAAAATACGCTGATGACCTATAAATGTCCTAGCCGTAACTAGATTTTCTATACTGAGGCTGCTATGACAGAATTAAATTTGGATCAATTTAATTAGGCTATTTAATGTCTGTATTTAGAATAAATTCAACATCAGGATTAGCTCTATAACCCCTTGTAAACTAGGCCATACGTCTTTTTAAATCCATAGAAGTTGCTACCCTTGAAATCAATTAAGGCTAGGGTTTGACTCTATAAAGAAAGATAATGTCCTTACTTAAAGTCGTCATTAATGCTCTTATTTAGATGAGAGACTTCTTAAGAAAGCTGAGATAACAATTCTTTAATCAAGGTTCATCTTATCTATACACAAGCAGGCGGCTTAAAAAATTACATCTTTCACGATTTTTTAGGAGATTTTGCAAATTTAGATGCTAAAAGCGTCAACTTAGAAAAACTTATCTAACTGGAGAACCAAAGACATAATCCATTTTTGAAAGGTATACTTTCCACAGGTGCAACGGTAACAATTTATCTAGCAGTACTGAGTTCACCCTAAACGGTGGTTAGGCTCAGTTACTTCCATAGACCTAACGCAGGTAAATCCGTGGGAATGGTCATTTTATCCTGATTAACCATCACGCCCGTGGTTATACTGATCAGATATGTTTAATGGTGACATCTACACATTGGGAAATCTACCAAACAACTGCTCAGTCTTCTTGTCTCTGACAGGGGATTGCATCAACACTCCTGGACCCCTGGATCAACGTTGTTGAGAGAGAAGTTTCCATAGATTTTAGCAGCAATACATAGGCGCCTGACAACAACCTTTACATGTTGTTGTCAGGCGAGGCAAAGTATCTTCCATTCTATTTTAAGTTTAATGCAGCAATAATATTGCCCTGTAGCTTTGATACGGTGCGGTTTTGAATCATAGTCAAGGTATACCTATGCGAATAGCATTTTTAGTTAACAACTTTCCAATGTTGTCAGAGACCTTTGTTCTGAATCAGATTACAGGATTGCTGGATCGAGGTCATGAGGTTGATATCTATACCCAAAATCTGCGTGATTGGAGTAAGGTTCATCCAGATGTCAGCAACTATCGCCTGGCGGAACGAACCTATGCCATGGAGAAAGTTCCTAAGAACTATTTTTGGCGAATTCTTCGAGGATTATGGCTGATAATTATTTATTTTTTTAAAGCGCCAAGGCTGATTGTCAGATCGTTAAATATCTTCGCCTACGGCCAACAATCCTTGAACCTGTGGCTGTTGTATACCGCTGCATCATTGTTAAAACACTCCCAAAAACCGACCTACGATATTATTCACTGCCAGTTTGGTACCCAAAGCTATCGGGGGATGGCCTTTAAGCAATTGCTATCGCCCACCCCCAAACTTCTGGTCATGTTTCGCGGCTTTGATATTAGCTACTATGTCAAACACAATGGCCCCACCGTTTATAAGAAACCCTTTGAACATGTGGACTATTGTCTCGCTAACTGTAGCTTCTTTCGTCAGCGTGTGATTGACCTGGGCTGGTCAGCTAACAAAATAGACGTCCATTTTTCTGGCTTAGACTTGAGCAAATATCCCCTACGGTTGCGTCAGCTCAATCCTGGGGACTCTATCCACATTGCCACCACCGGTCGACTAGTGGAGAAAAAGGGCATAGAATACGCCATTCGTGCCGTGGCTCAAGTAGCACAGCAGTACCCAAACCTGACCTATTCTAATATCGGTGATGGCCCACTGGCAGAGCATTTAAAGGC
>CALBPH010000795.1 GCA_937899365.1 uncultured Leptolyngbya sp. | reverse complement strand
GCGAATTCGCGGCGCTCGTACGTGCTTGTGGAGTCGGACAGGAAAATCTTGGGCGACTATGCCCTAGAACGGCTCTCTGCAGTCGAGTGCGAACTGGAAGCGCTTTTCGTGGAGCCCGAGCATATAGGGCAAGGTATTGGTAGACAGCTCATTGAGCATGCAAAATCCCATGCCCGAGAGATGGGTGCCGAGTCGATACTGATTCAAGGAGATCCGAACGCTGCGCATTTCTATCTCGCCGCTGGCGGAGTTCGAATCGGAGAACGCGAGTCAGATAGCATCCCAGGACGATATTTGCCGGAGTACAGAATCAGCCTATCAACTGCGATCGCAGTCTAATCGAGATAAGCAGGTCCGCACAGGATTGTTCAGCATCACTCTCAATGGAAAGGGCTGAAGTTTACATTGGATTAGACCTTCGTCTAGTACTCCCCCACCCGAACTGACCAGATACTGAAGGAGTCATGGAAAGTCAAGCTAATTCTCCAGCCCCGACCACTATTGGGGCTTTTTTCATGGGCACCCTAAGCATAGTCTAGGCCCAATTCCTGGGTGATGATGTTTTATCTGTTTACCCCTTGGCTGGGCTGAAGAATTCTTATCCCCATGGCAACCCCCAAAGAAACAAGCGACAAATTGCCTATTAATGAAAGTCTTTTAGCTTACTTTTCTGTGTGACACTTCAAAAAGTGAAAAAGGCTAGAAGCTTTTAATACAGAGCATTATCTACTATTTAAGAGTGTTGTAATTGTCATTCTTTTCTGATTCCCAACTGCTACGAGCTAAAAAGGAATCAGTGAATTACCTGAAACACGATTCATACTTTGTGACCTTGACCCGTACAAGAATGTTAAAAACCATAAGCACCCGTTCCTCAACACACCCTAAGTTATTGCGGCGGCTAGCATTGAGTTCTCTCCTAGTTGCGACTACTATTAGTATTCCTTTTGCTCAGGGTTTGCGGGCTCAGTCTGTACCTGGTCGTTGGCTGCAAGTAGAACGTTTTTCAGGTACTGTGACAACCCGAACGGGCAACAGTAAAAATGCTCAGAAGGGGGATCGCTTATCAGCAGTAGGACACAGCCTTGTGACAGGAAATCGGTCTAGTGCCAATCTGTCTGTTGATAGCGGCATTGGTTCCGTAGCAGTCGCTCAGAATACTCGCATAACAATTCAGCAACTATCGGTTTTACCTGATGGTGCTCGGGTCACTGTTCTCGATATCCCACAAGGTCAAGCACGTGCTCAGGTACGCCCCTTTAGTAACCCAAATTCACGTTTAGAGCTTCACACACCCAGCGGTACAGCTGCTGTCAGAGGAACCATCTTTGGAGTATCGGTGGCAAAGGATGGCAGAACCGGTATTGCCACCTTAGAGGGGCAAGTAGAAGCCAGTGCTCAATCTGTTTCAGTGCCTGTAGATGCGGGCATGGTTTCAATTGTTCGTCCAGGAGAACCACCCACACCCGCTCGAACTCTGGATCGTGACCTTGATATTCAATGGCATACTCATGAGTGGCAAAGCGATCATTTATACATATCAGGCCGCATTGATGCTGCTAACACCCTGTTTGTGGACGAGCAAGAGATTACCACTAGCCGTGCTGGTTATTTTGAGGAAAAAATTCCATTAGCTAGACGTAGGCATCGCGTTCTTGCAACCGTACAAAATCCGGTTGGAGAGACACGCGACCATAGCTTATTTCGTTGGTTAGCTCACAACTTTGACCGATAGAGAGACGATGAGCAGTTGATACGCAACAACATTCAGGAAAGTTTTCCATTGCGGGGATGATCCTAAAGAAGGCCTTAAGATGCCTAGCTGATGTATCAAAGAAGGCTAGGACGGTACCTGCGACTTAATATAGTTGTAGGTGTCTGTGCTCCTATGCATGAATAGTACTAACGCCCAGCTCTAGCTGGGCTTTTCCGTAGGAGGAATTGCCGATACTTTCTAAGCTAAAGCGCTTAATAGCTTGAACACCAGCAACTCTCAAAACCATTTAACAGTCATTTTTGATAACGCAGAAATAAATCTGTACGACAAAAGGGGCTTTACCATAACCTTCTCATTATTATCCCTTGACCTAATTAGGCCAAGGGGTTTTTATTTAGATCAGAAAAGTCTTTTCTTGCGTATATGTGAAATTAGTACTTCAAAGCACCTGGAATGCTACCTCGCGATCAATACTGCCTGAAACTGTTTAATTTGAGCTAACCCACGTAACCGGTGAGCCATACCCTCCAAACTTTTAGAATCATGGAAAGGGTGGCCTTCATCTTCACTCCATTCAATTCCAGAGAGTAACCACTCAGCGACCACAACCATTTGCTCAATGGTTAGAGATTCCATAACCTCCATTTCAACCGTGAGTTCGGAGGAGTCAGTAATGACAGCCATAATTCTTATAAATAGAATACATTGTTTCCCATTCTCCTAGCGTTGGCTCAGAGAATACATACTGTTGATGTATGCTTCTATAAATTTCCCAAGGCTATCAAAAAAGTAAATACTGGTTCCTAACTAATGAGACCCTAGGCGTACTCTGTCCACATCCTTAGTGGCTAGATGTCTTTAACAACAGCCTCTGGCATTATCCAGGGGCTGCTCTTTGATATCCTCAGCTCATTCGTCCGCTGTTCCGTTTCTTGCGAAGGCTCTGTAATATTCGAGATCTGCTCAATAATGGCGACGATGATGACAGCCATAATGGCAACAAGGATACTGATTTTTAGTAATTCACCTATGTTCATAAATCCCCCTTTTAGTGGCCCTAGTCTAACTAACCCATAACAGTAAACCCGTTTGTCTGATGTATCTATCGGTGCGATCGCAGGGGGTACCGACGCATTAAAGTGCGATCGCATATCACCCCTTTCTTGCTGTGTGCTGGCAGTTGAATCGGTTTGTTCATCATGATTTTATGGTTGCGAAAAGAGAGCCAAAGCTCAGACCCATCACCCACATTCCACGGGCAAGGCAGGGTGATTATGGCTGGGCGTTGATCAATGCAAGATTGAGTTTGATCATGTCCGATTTAAACTGCAGTTCAATCCGCAACAGTTCAGTCTCATTGCGAATGGTTTCGGTCTCAGCTTCGATCGCAAGATAGTCGTCGTCACTCGCTTTCAGCTCAGTTAGTGCAGCTTTTCGTTTATCGGCATTGGTCAAGGCTTTATCCATAGCAATCACCGAATTAAATCGAGCGATCGCGATCGCATCGAGTTTTTGTAGATGGGCCAATCTCTTCCCCTGCTCGTAAATTTGTAGTCGGGTATCATGGGACCCCTGGATTAAACCTTGGGTCTCTTTCGCCAAATTCACTAAGTCCATCGCCTTGATTCTCCGTTATCTCAATTACAATAGCCGTCGCCATACACAGCGCGATCGCAGACAGAAATCCCCTTACCCTCAAACGTTGTCAGTTGCTCCTTAGCCACTGGTTCAATCTGATTCCGATTCTTCGGCTGATCCCCGGTATGAATTTATCTGGCAAACATGGGCGCATCCCATAGCTTCCAGATCGGTTCATCCCCTTAAATCAGCAACGGCAAAAATGCATAACCCTTGATATGCCTAGAGTCATACAGTTTCAATGCATTTCGTTGAAACTGGGCGTCGTATATTGCGATTGGCAGCCCTTGGTCAGGGGGGCGGGAAAGTGATTTTGACCTGGATTGACGTACTATAATTAGCGGGGTCTAGCCCGTTTAGCGGCTAGATTTTAGGAGCATTTTTAGGAGCATTGCAGGTTATGGAACGGTTTCGATCACTGACGCGATCGATAATGGGCATCTGTTTAGTTGCGATCGCAACCCTATTGGTAAGCTGTAGTTCTGGCGGTAAGGCGGCTGTACCCACCACCTACTCAGCCGATCAGCTCTCACAGATTGCCATCTACGCTGGCAGCATCCAACGTTCAAAACAACGTTTGCCTGAGCTGGCTGGTTACATCCGTAATAAGAATTGGGCCAACATCGATAATTTTATCCACGGACCTTTGGGCGATCTCAGGACCAGTATGAACCGCCTGGCGTTTCAGCTGTTACCGGCCGATAAAGCCTACGTCTTAGCAACCGCGGACGAAGTCTCAGCCGACCTGGAAGCCATGAGTGCCGCAGTGGGTGCCTTTGACTTTGACCGCACCAATCGGGCCTACGTCAGATTTGCCAAAGACTTGAGCACATTTACAGATTTGGTCCCCACCGAATAACCCCACCTAACCCATTATCCATGACACGAATTGCTATTGTCGGCTGTGGCATCGTTGGTGCCACGATTGCGTACGAACTCAGTGGTCATAGCGATTTAGAGATTCATGTCATCGATCAAGGGAACCCAGCCCAAGGCTCTACCCAAGCAGCCTTGGGCGTTTTAATGGGTATCATTAGCCATAAAGTCAAAGGCCGCAACTGGCGACTGCGGCGAGATAGCATTGAACGATACAAGACATTAATTCCTGAGTTAGAAGAGACCCTAGGACGACCCGTTCCCCACATTCAAGGGTTGCTCAGCTTATGTTTTGACCCAGAACAGTTGCCCCGCTGGCAGTCGCTGCAAGAGAAGCGCGCCACCCAGGGCTATCCCTTAGAAATTTGGTCCCCCGACCAGCTACGGCAGCACTGCCCCCAGATTGATGCCCAGGGGGTAACAGCGGCGATTTATTCCCCCCAAGATGGTCAGGTTCACCCCCAAGAGCTGACCTTGGCCCTGGTGGAAGCGGCCCAACGCCGAGGCATGATCACCCACTGGCAAAGCCCCGTTCTAGGCTTAAAAACCCAGGCGGGCTGCTGCTCTCAGCTACAGCTACCCGAAGAGACCCTAGACGTTGATTGGGTCGTAATCTCAGCAGGGCTAGACTCCGCCGACCTTAGCCAAATTGGCACCGAACCATTGCCCATGATCCCAGTATTGGGGCAAGCCCTAGAAATTGAGCTTGATCAGCCCCTGGGCCATGACAATTTTCAGCCCGTGATTAACGGTCACGATATCAATTTAGTCCCCTTAGGAGAGAATCGCTATTGGCTGGGGGCCACGGTGGAATTTCCCCCTGGGGGCGAGGCCGTTGAACTCCCCCTGGAGGTCGAACTAGTGCCCGACCCAGAGCGGTTAGAGCAGATGCGACAGATCGACACACACTATTCTCCAGCCCTGATCAAGGGTC
>CALBPH010000794.1 GCA_937899365.1 uncultured Leptolyngbya sp. | reverse complement strand
GCTAATTTTTTCTACATATATTGCGAGAATGAATAAATTTGCTGCTTCTGTCGCACTGTCTGCAGGTATTGCTGCTGTATCTTCTTTGACCGCCGCTGCCCCTGCCTCTGCCCTGTCCTTTACAGAGGGTGGATTGACCTATGAGGTGTTCGTCGAAGAAACGACGTTTGATGATTTGCGTGGAAGAGAGGAGTTTGAGGCCTTAGTGCCGTGGTTTGGTAATGAGGACCTGGCGCGAACCATCGCAACTGCCGCTAGTGATGCCTTTATCGAGGGAAATGAAGAACTAGGGGTGCCTGGTGGTTTTTTCGGTCCTTTTTTCGCGTTTGGTGTAGATGAAAATGGGAGTGTCGAGTTCACCACCTACATCAATAATGAGGGTCGTTTAGAGAATGCAGGAAAAATCAACTCTGATAAGGACGCTTTTTATGCCGTGGTAGATCTTAATGCTTCTCCGGATGGCACAGCGGCTGTTCCCACACCTGCTCTTTTGCCTGGTCTTGTTGGTATGGGGTTAGCCGCTATCCGAAAACGAAATCAGGTCTAGGGGACCTGATCGCGCCCATTCAATTAGCAACGGCGAAATTGAATTTAGCTAAGCAACGCAGGTAGCAGTGGTCCTTTTGCTTTAGGCCTACCCATTAACTGAGGCAGTAATTTATGCAACAGCTGAATCAGGGGCACAGTGACCACAAAACTGATTAGGGTAATGCCGATGCAAAATACGGTAACTATCAGCCAATTCTCAAAAATTGATAGGCCAATTTTGCCGATCATAGGCTTGGCAATATCCATAAAGAAGAAATTCATCCCTAATAAAATTAGGGTGCTCTTCCCGATAAATGTAATGCCTTTGATGCCTGGCAGGCTGATGGCTAGCAAAATGACAAAGAGAGACCCCGTAATGGCTGTGATGGAAAATAAAAAGAGATTGCCGTAGCTGGTTAATGCCAGGGCTACCATATTTCTGGGATCGAGAAAGGGGCCTTGGTTGAGATTAAATGTGGCTACGGTGACAACGAGGGTTAATCCTAGACCAACATATCGGTTGAGTGGCTTTTCAAACCACTCAACCATTCCCGACTGCCTCAAAATAAATCCGAACTGGTAAAAACTGAGGCCTACCAGGGCTTCATTAAAATACCAAGTACGTAAACCCTGAAAGGGTAAGTTTGCATTAATGCTTTGGTGCAGCCCTAAATAGTAGCCAACTATCAGGGTTACGATGGCGAGACCAAATCTTTTCCAGAGATTGTCCTTGGTTAGCGGGTAAATAAGATGGTTGAGTAGTTCGACTGTAAATAAGCAGAATAAAAACCAGGTGAGAAAATTACCAAACGGATACCCAGTCAAAATGTTGATCAAGATGGTGGGTACAGAATAACGTTCCCCAAACCCGTTGTTGCTACGTACTATGTGATCGACAAAGTAAATGCCGATGGCAAAAAAATTGAAAAATAGGGCGGGTACAATCCGCGTTAATACTTTTTGATAAATAAATGAGCCGAGGGATTGTTCTTTGTATTTATAAACAAACCCCGAAAGGATAAAGAACAGCGGCATATGAAATGCGTAGATAAACTTATATTGCTTATATGCTGCTGTTTCTGCTAAGTAGCCTTGATGTTCTGCTATTTTTTCGACAAAGTGGCCGTAGTAAACAAGAAACATGCCATAGGCTTTGGCCATGTCTAGCCAGGGCAATCGCTTACTTGATTTAGGCGTATTGAACTGGTCAGTTAATCGATCAGAACTGTTTCCGGATATAGACGGAACCATAGCGTAAAACTTTTTTAATAGATGGAGTACGCCAGATCCTGTTTTTGGGCATGTGGCGATAGAAACCTGTGCATGCTTACACAGATGCTATGTTCTGTCTTTTAGTTCCAGCTGATCTATGGTGAGTGTCTGATATAGCTTTTCTGCTGTTGCCGCTGTCAGGTTAGCGAGGGCATGGGGGCTGACTAAAGGCATTTATAAATTGAAATCGCTAACCTAAGTTGCCATCGACCATGATGCAGCTTCTTCTTTGGTGGGGTGCATCCGTCGATGGCTGTATTTTTATTGGCCTACATTGCCCGCTTGCTGTCCGATGAAATCGCGGATGGTTTCCCAAATGGCTGCTGGGCCAATGCCAAAGAAAAGCTGCAGCCCGAGTAAAATGAGTGCTGCTAAAAATGCCGTTTTGAGGGTTGCTTTGACTACATTGAGCAGCCAGGTAAAGACCAGGATTGAGATAAAGACGGCACCAATGACAACCACAATTTCCATGGGCGGTGATTCCTGTTAAGTTCCTGGGCAAAGTTTTTACCCTGGCCAATCTTAACCTAGGGCCACTACCTGACGCTGGGTCAGGGTATCGCTGACGGCAATCACTTCTGCACGAGCCCATTGGTCGGCATCGAGGATGTCTTGGAGTGAGGGGGTGGCGGTGAGATGGTCGCGGTTGCGATCGCACACCTTCTCAATCACCTTTGGAATATCCAAGTAGTGAATCTTCTCATCTAAGAACATGGCCACTGCCTGCTCATTGGCTGCATTCAGTACAGCCGTCATGGATCCACCGGCTCGACCCGCTTCATAGGCCAGATTAATACAGGGATATTTGGCGTGATCTGGTTCTTTAAATGTGAGCGTAGCCAACTGAGCCAGATCCAACGGTTTCCAGTCGGTAAAGATGCGCTCAGGCCAGGAGATGGCATAGAGCAGCGGCAGCCGCATATCGGGACAGCCTAACTGCGCCAGCATCGACGTATCCTGGGTATCAATCAGTGAATGAATGATGCTCTGGGGATGGATCAGCGTATCAATGTGGTCATAGTCCATGCCAAACAGATAATGGGCTTCGATCACCTCTAGACCCTTATTCATCATGGTGGCGGAGTCGACGGTAATTTTGCGACCCATGGACCAGTTAGGATGCTTGACGGCATCGGCAACGGTGACATCCTTGAGGCGTTCCACAGGCCAGTCACGAAATGCACCGCCAGATGCCGTCAGAATAATGCGACGTAGGCCACCCTCCGGTAGGCCCTGTAAGCATTGGAAAATAGCAGAGTGCTCAGAGTCGGCGGGTAGCAGCTTCACCCCATGCTTTTCTACTAGAGGGAGGACCACCGGACCACCGGCAATCAAGGTTTCTTTATTGGCGAGGGCAATATCTTTGCCAGCTTCGATGGCGGCGATGGTAGGCAAGAGTCCGGCACAGCCCACAATGCCCGTGACCACGGCTTCCGCATCACCGTAGCGAGCCACTTCCACAATGCCGTCAGCCCCTGCAAGAATTTGCGGTTGAGGATCGACATCCGCAATGGCGTCTTTGAGGTCTGCTAGCTTGCTCTCATCTCGAATAGCAACAATCTCTGGCTTAAACTGGCGCACCTGCTCGGCCAGCAATGTAACGTTACGACCGGCTGCAATGCCGACTAAGCGAAACTTATCGGGATTATGTTGAACGATATCTAGAGTTTGGGTGCCGATGGAGCCAGTGGAGCCGAGCAGAGTGATTGCCTTCACAGGAATTGCCTATTGCTAAAGGTCTACAGCTGACCGGGAATGCGCCTGGTCGCCCTACTAATACGTTGTGCACATAGTTCACACCATTAATGAGCGCTGGAAGCTTAGGATAGCAACAGCTATGTGCGGAATAAGCCGATGACTGTATTGATCGGCTTGCTATAACTATAGATTCTTAACGTCTTTTCACAAAATCTTAAGCAGATAGGTTGAGCAGATAACTCGTGGATAGTGAGTCACCCGCTTTTAGAAAACACGACCATAATTAACGTAAGGAGATCGCTAGCTGAACCGTCTCAAATTATGGAAGCTTTTTCACCCGTTCCACCCCAGTGGACAGAGCCCGCTACTCATGCCCTAACGTTTTGCTGTCCGCGATGTGGTGGGGCTGCAGCAGTAGCCACTGCCGTTTGGATTAACCGCCGTGCCCCCGTATACACCCACAATCACAAGCGTAAATGGCAAGAGTTTTATCACTGTGAATGTGGCACTGCTTGGTGGGGGTGGAGCAGCGATCGGCCGCCGAATCCCTGGCAGGTCAACGATTCACCTGAGCTACCACCGCCCAATTTGGACCCCCTCACGGGGTTAGGGGATAGTTGGGGTAGTTTTGACGCTTAACATCGCCTCATGCCCATTCTTGTATTTGGCAGTCTCAATATGGACCTGGTGGCCCAGGTGCCGCGCTTGCCTCAGGCTGGAGAGACGCTGCTGGGGACGGGCTTTGCCACGGTACCAGGGGGGAAAGGGGCAAACCAAGCCGTCGCGGCAGCTCGGCTGGGGGCACCCACCACCATGGTGGGGCGGGTGGGTAATGATAGTTTTGGCCCGCTCCTCTGCGATAGTCTGCGGGCCGCCGGGGTAAATACTGATCTGGTTGTGGCTGATCATGGGCCATCGGGGGTGGCCCTGATCGCTGTGGATGGCGTCGGTGAAAACCAGATTGTGGTGGTGCCTGGGGCTAATGGCCATGTGGATGCATCGGATGTGGGTCGTTTGCCGTTAACGGCTGAGCCCTCAGTTTTGCTGATGCAGTTTGAGATACCGCTGATGGCGGTACAGGCGGCGGCCGAACGGGCAAGCGATCACCTGGTTATTGTGGATCCGGCGCCGGCCCGCGCCGATTTGCCAGCGAGCTTTTATGGCCTCATAGATATTTTGACCCCCAATCAAACGGAGGCATCTCAACTGACAGGCGTGGAGGTTCATGATGTAGCCACCGCTATGGAAGCAGCTCAGATACTGCGGCAGCGAGGGACGTCGATTGTGATTGTGAAACTGGGGAGTCAAGGGGCTGTGGCTGTGTCAAAATCCGAGGTGTTTCACCTGCCAGCTTTTCAGGTGGCGGCGGTGGATACGGTAGCGGCCGGGGATGCCTTTAATGGCGGACTGGCGGTGGCTTTGTGGGAAGGACAATCATTACGTGAGTCGATGACATGGGCGAGTGCAGTGGCGGCCCTATCGGTCATGAACGCTGGGGCGCAGCCGTCGATGCCGACTCGAGAGCAGGTGGAGGATTTTTTGGGTAGCCATTCATCCTGATAAATCAGCAACGGCTATAGTCTTGATACTCTAGACTGGTTTAATACTGTGTTTAGTGAAGAGTGTTGGTTAGGGCTGTGGGTGGCGATCACTGAGCTTGTTACCTGGGTGGCCCTGTGAATCCGAACACGTGTCGCAAACGTAGTATTAGATAGCGGCGTTGCTGTCTAGCAGCAACGGTCAGATTGTCATTAAGCTCCCCTGCGCTTCAATGCCCTCAACTCAACCGGATGTCATTTTTTTGGTGCTCGACACTCAGCGTGTAGATCGCCTATCGTGCTATGGCTACGACAAGCCGACTTCGCCGAATATTGATGCGTTTGCGGAGGAGGCTACCCGGTTTAAGGTTGCGATCGCACCCGGTCAATGGACCATCCCCTCCCACGCCTCTATGTTTACAGGGCTGTATCCGTCACAGCACCAAATGCAGCAGTCCTATTCGGTGATGCCACCGCACCTCAAAACCCTGGCAGAGCGTCTGCAGGATGGAGGCTATTACACCGCCGCATTTTGCAATAACCCGCTGGTGGGCGTCATTAATAATGGGCTGCGGCGTGGGTTTTATAGTTTTCTCAACTACAGTGGTCTGCTCAGTTCCAAACCCAACCAAGCCGGTATCCCCTCTAGTTTTTTAGATAAGTATCGCCAGCTGTTTAAGCGCATCGTTGCCAATGCCCTCAACAAGGTTCAAGATGCCTTTGCCCGTTCCGACTGGCTTCTGTCACTGTCCTTTACCCCACTGATGGTGCCCCTATGGCAAACGGCCCTCAGCTTTAAAGGTAATACCCGCAAGTCGCTAGACGATGCCGCCAGGCTATTAATTGAGCGCAATGGGGTAGAGGTAGAGCAGCCTGTATTTACCTTTATCATCCTGATGGGCACCCATATGCCCTACCACCACCCGCGCGAATACATTGAAAAATTTGCCCCCAACGTCCTAAAAGACCGGGATGCACAGACCTATTTGCGTCGTTTTAATAGTGATGTATATGGCTGGTTAGCCCCTCTGGTGGGAGCGTTGGGCGATCAGCAAAAAGATACCCTAGACGGTATGTACGATGCAGAAGTCGCCGCCCAAGATTTACAAGTGGGCCGCTTTTTCGATCAGCTGAAACAGTCAGGCTGTCTTGAAAACACCTATGTTGTTGTCTGCGCCGATCACGGTGAGCACTTGGGTGAAAAACAACTAATTGGCCACAGTCTCTCCATCTATAACGAGCTGGTCCAAGTTCCTTTAATTATCCACGACCCCACCGATACCATTGAGCGCGGCACCATTCGAGAAGATGGCGTTTCTACCCGCTGTCTTTTCCAAACGGTACTTTCGGCCGCTGGGCTGGCCACCCAAGAAGAAGCCGAGCTGAGCCTAGAGCACCCAGATGACAGAAAAACCCT
Source organism: uncultured Leptolyngbya sp. (assembly GCA_937899365.1). GTDB lineage: Bacteria > Cyanobacteriota > Cyanobacteriia > Phormidesmidales > Phormidesmidaceae > Leptothoe. The sequence continues at coordinate 10,573 of CALBPH010000794.1, read as the reverse complement.
AGAAGAGGTTGAACCCGAACGCTGTGTGTATGCAGAAGCCATTACACCGCAGAATGTGCTGAACCTGATTCAAAAACGTCAGCCAGAACTCATTTCCCAACATGCCTGTGACCAGACTAGGCGGGCGGTGTGGGTCGGTAATCATAAGCTGATTGAGACCGCAGAAAATCCCCCCCAGCTTTACGATGTACAGGATGATCCGGGTGAGAGTTTAGACCTCAGTGAGATTTTTCCAGAGATGGTGGAGTCATTGCAAGACTCTCTTTCTGCTTTTGGTCAAGATGCCGAAGCACACCGAGCCCTATACTCCCAAGCTCGAGCCACCGGATTTGATGATCCAGAAGTTCGTCGCCGCCTCAAAGACCTTGGCTATCTAGAAGAGTAATCGCAAAGAAGAAGCATGTATCCCCCCGTAGACCCAACGATTGTTGAAATTGGTCCATTTGCTTTGCACTGGTATGGCCTGCTGATGGCCACGGCTGTAATCACTGGCTCCTGGTTCGCCAGTCAAGAGATTGCCCGCCGTGGCAAGAATCCTGAAGACTTCTGGGACATGCTGATATGGGTGCTAATCCCCGCATTTATTGGTGCTCGTCTCTACTATGTGTTTGTCCAGTCCAGCGACAAAGCCTACTATTTTGCTAATCCTGGCCAGATTTTACAAATCTGGGGTGGCGGCATTCACATTTTTGGTGCATTTGTCTTTGGTGGTATTGCCCTGTGGTTGTTCACTAAATTGCGTCGATTACCGACTTTGATGTATCTAGATGCAGCCGCTGTGGGGCTGCCCATTGCCCAAGCCATTGGTCGCTGGGGTAACTTTATCAATCAGGAACTCTACGGTCCGCCCACTGACTGGCCCTTTGCACTGCGGATCGATGCTCGGCATCGGTTGGCCCCCTATAACGATCTGGCTGCCTACCCTGAGTCAACCCGTTTCCATGCGCTGTTTTTGTACGAGTCTGTTTGGAATCTGCTGGGCTTTTTAGTCTTGTACTGGGTCTCCAAACGCTTTGGTCGTCAGCTTAGACCGGGGGATCTGTCGCTGTTGTATTTAGTTTGGTATCCCTTTGGCCGCTTCTTTATCGAGTTTCTAAGAACAGACTCGTGGTTTTTTCCAGGTACCCCGTTCAATGTGGTACATATTCAGTCGCTGGTGGAGGTTGTGGGTGCGGTCGCGGATCTAGAGCTGCGGCGGCGATTTTGTAAGGCAGTGACAAAAAATACATATTAAACTATGCCTCCATCTCCGCGCTTAATCATCATTGGTCTTGACTGCATGGAGCCTTCCCTTGTATTTGAGCAATGGCGAGATGATTTGCCAAATCTCTCGCGGCTAATGTCTGACGGCAGCTATGGTCGTTTAGAAAGTTCAATTCCGGCCATTACGGTTCCGGCTTGGAGCTGTATGATGACCGGGCGAGATCCGGGGGAGCTAGGCATCTACGGCTTTCGTAATCGGGCAACGCGCGACTATCAAAATATGACCATTGCCGATGGTCGAGCCGTGCGTTTTCCGCGTCTATGGGACTATCTGGGGGATGCCGGATGGAAAGTTGCGGCCCTGAGTGTGCCAGGCACGTCGCCACCCTATGAGGTTAATGGTTCTATGGTGTCTTGTTTTCTCACCCCGAGCCCAAAGGTGACCTTTACCCATCCGCCCGCATTAGGGGATCAGATTCGGGCTTGGATGCCGGATTTTATGATGGATGTCCCTGAGTTTCGCTCAGAGGATAAGGCTGAGATCTTGTCGAACATTCATAAGCTATGTGATCAGCGAATTACGCTTGCAGAGAAGTTAATTGTCCAAGATCAGCCAGACTTTTTAATGCTGGTGGATATGGGGGTGGAGCGGATTCACCATGCGTTTTGGAAGCCGATGGATCCGCGTCATCCTGACTATGTTCCCGATATGCCGTTCTCTAACGCTATCCATGACTATTACTGTCATGTGGATGAACGGGTGGGTCAGCTGTTAGCCCAGTGTGATGACGATACGGCTGTGTTGGTGGTGTCGGACCATGGGGCGCAGCCGTTGATGGGGGGCATCTGTATCAATGAATGGCTGATGGAAAAGGGATACCTGACGCTAAAAGAGAAGCCTAGTGAGCCGACTGCGTTGGATAAGGTAGAGGTGGACTGGGAGAATACCAAGGTCTGGGGTGCCGGTGGCTACTATGCCAGAATCTTTTTGAATGTGCAGGGGAGAGAACCCCAGGGAATAATCCCGCTGCGGGAATTTAAGGCATTTCGTGAACAGCTGATTGAAGAGCTAGAGGCGATTACATTTCCCGATGGGGCCGCTATGGATGTGAAGGCCTATATACCCCAGGAGACATATCAAAAGGTGCGGGGAATGGCTCCGGATTTGCTGGTGTATTTTGACTGGTTAGCGTGGCGTTCTGTTGGCAGCGTGGGGACAGGTGAGCTGTATGCAAAAGGGAATGATACGGGGCCGGATGATGCTAACCATGCTCAATATGGATTGATGATTTTCCATGACCCGAAGCAGCCTAAGGGTGGCCAGGTATTAGAGAAAGCTCAGCTATATGACATTTTGCCGACGATGCTAAATCGCTTTGGTGTAGATGACCCTGGTGATCTACGCGGTAAGGTTTTGACTCTGTAACTGCTGAGCGCTGTTGCTAATGCTGCTGTAGATGTCTCTACTGGATGTTTCTACTGATAGATAAACACTCTCTTGGCGGCTCGGGTAAAGGCGACATAGCATAGCTGATTTCGTTCAATGACCTTAGAATTTCTGATTAAATCTGGTAGGTCAATAAATACATCTTGAAAGGTGGAACCCTGGCTTTTGTGCACAGTTAAGCTATAGGCGTAGTTGACATCATGAAACTGTTGCCGAAACTCCCAAAAAATCTCCCATTGTTTGTTAGTGGCGTAGTCTCGGGAACGTCTCTCATAGTCGGGGACGCTGACTTCCTGGAGTACGGTAAGGTCTTGGAACTTGCCCTCTTCGGTATAGACAACTAGCTGCCAGACAGGCATGCCTTCTATCTTTCCAGGCTTGACTTCTAACACCTCACATTCTTCTGATGTTTGTAGAATAATGCCCCCTTCTTCCAGGCAGGGATTATTGGCAATCAGCCTCTCGCCAGGGACAAACTGAGCCAGATCGTCACCGTAGATGGCACGGCGGATCATTCGATTGAGAACTTTGACCCGTTGGTTAGTGTAGGCCAATACCCGCACATAGTTGGGGTCGGCCTTGTATTTATCACAGGTAAAGGCGCGGATGAGGACATCGCGCCAAGGGGCCTTGGGTAGAACAAAAAAGCCTTCGGTGCGATCGCAATTCACATCACTTTCATACCTGGGCAGCTGGGCCCGCTCAATATTCCGCCGAATGTCATCAGCAATCACCCCAATGGCACCGCCGTAGCGGATCACCTGAGATAACGACGACTGATGCATAATCTGACTAAAGCAGCAGGACTCCGTCTCATTGACCGGTGGCAGCTGGGCCGGGTCGCCCACAAATAACATCTGTGTGGGGATATCTAACCGTGAGATTGCCTCTACCAGGAGTTTCCACATCTCCTGATTGATCATCGAGCACTCATCTACGATCACCAGCCGATAGTCCGGCACCTGATTATGCTGATCGCTTACCGACTTAAAAATCTGCTCACCGCTGCCCGTATCAATCACAGGCTTTAGCCCCAACAGTCGACAGCACGTGACCGACTCTACCTGCTTCAGGTCCCATTGGGTGGCCATGGTTTTGAGCACCTTGGTCGCTTTATTGCTAAATGCTGTCAGCGCGATGGGCCAGTCGCAGCCATGCTCCCGCAGATGGGTGACTAATGCCTGTAAAAGGGTGGTTTTTCCTGTGCCTGCATAGCCCGTCAGCAAATATAGCTTGCTGGGGCTCTGTAGAAAATCCTCAATCGCCTGTATGGCGTCCCACTGCTCCTCGCTAAGCTCAATCCCTGGCAGTATTTCTGGAATCGTATCTGGACTCGTGGTCGCGCTATCCATCCGAACGAGGCATCAGGGTACGTCCCTATCATAGCGAAGGGGTGAATTTGATACAAATGAACTAAATATAAGATTTGCTACCCACATTGATGGCTTGCTGTAGCGTGCGGTTTAAGGCGTTCAGACAGTGAGCCCGGCGGGCTTTTGCCTCCTTTGATCGGTTTTCTGATTGACCAGATGTTTGGTACATGAGCTGCTGGACCATGACATCAAATCCTCTCGCGTTAGGAAGATCGTTGCGAATGTTGTCGGCAAAGCTGTTCAAAATCTCTCCGTTGTCCATCCGAAAGTCGAGTAGTTTGTCCACTGGGCAGACTCGTTGGGTACTGGCAATCGCTTTAAAAGAAAGTGTTGTTTGGATAACAGAGTGATGGCCGACTAAGCGACTACGTTCGACAGATAATAGATGGGCACCGCTCACTCGCGTAACGTGGGAAATCAGGGGAGTTTTGATAGTCCAGCGTGAGTTGAGGGATGGCTGTAGACGATTGTCGCTACTGGCGCCGATAGGGCTCTGTTCAAAAATATGACTGGGGAATGGAGATATCGCTGTGGGACTAGGAGCTGTACGATAGTCTACAAAATTTGTGAGCTCTAACCATGGCAAAATGTCCGCGATGGCCCTTGCTGCTGCTCGAGTGAATGCGCTAGGTCGTGAGTCAATCGGGTGCCATAGCCAATCACACCACCAAATACGTAATCCAGTCATGGTTGCATTGAGTTCTGCCAAAGTTTGTTGGATACCCTGAGCTACCGCTTTTTCGTAGTTGCGATCAACCTTGACGCCAGACATTAGCTTAATGCCTGGCTCATCCACGGGCTCTAAATATAGGGTTACTCCCCCCACTGATTCTGCCCCTGGTGACTGATTAAGCAGATGTGTGGTTACTATCGCTGGATGGCGTAAGGTATGGGTAGGTGAACCGGCAACAATCTCAATCATCCCGCTTCTCCTGTTGGCACCCTAGATTTTTAAGGAATTGTTCTCTCTACAGTTAGCTGGAAGCAAAAATAGGGTTAATAATAGTGTTGGCTAAATTGTTCATAGGCTTCGATAGCCTCATTCAAAAGATTTTGCCATTGATCAGGTTTGAATCGCTGTCCTTTCCGGTAATAAATTAACAACGTATCCAACCCTTCGGTTGAAGTTCCAGGATGCCGCTGATAAATGTTCAAAATACCATCATGAAAGAGACTACGAATACTCTCTTCGTCAGTCCCTTTGAGTAAATATTGGCTAGAAAACTCGGGATGGGAGTCAAAGTCGATGTCTTTGTATCCAAATACGTTACCGACTTTATGAAAAATGTTTTCGGGTATTAGTAAAAAATTAGGTAGATTTAACCGATCCGATTCTATAAAGACAACGGTTTGATTATGGGTCGTTCTATTTTTCTGGGTGCCAGTGGTGTATTGATAGTCACTGACGGAGACGATGGCTTCTTCTTGGGTGCCTTGGATTAGATGTTTAAGTCTGCGGTTACGCCCTTTGTTAAACAGGTCAAATTGCCAAATGGTATTGGGCAGGTAAGTCTGGGGATGTTCTCGATAGTCGAACCCCATGGTGGCGGCTAACTGTTTGATCGCTTCGGTACGTTTTCGATCCAGAACAATGCTGATAACGATGGCGGTTGCAAAAAGTGCGATAAATAAGACGAATATCCAACCTGTCATTTATAAATCTCCTTACAGATATCCTGTAGGCTGGCTTCTAGTTACCTATTAATCCTGTTTAATAGTTTGATCGTCGCCTCATTGTTACCCATCTTGTTAGTTGTCAGGTTTGATCAGCAGCATTCCCATAACTTCTGCTTTGTGGCTAGGGTCCGCTGTGGTCAGAACAATGTTTAACTCGCCATCACTGAGGTCCACAGGATAGGGGCCAAACCTTGACCAACTTTTGTAAGGTAAATTCCCCATCTCGGTTTCGACTAGCTGGTCTTCAATTTCGATGCTCATACTGCGCTGAGACCCTCGCTGGTTTTCCATAAACCAAAAGTAGAGATCGTACTGTGCGCCGTACATGACTTGGTCAATATTCAGCTGACCTGTTTGGGCAATGCTGGTGTTTAACAGGTGCTGAGTATTCTCATCGGTGGACGGCTGTGGTTGTATTTCAGTGGTCAGCACTTCCACATCCCGCAGCATCATGCCATTGGCCTTAGAGTCTGCCTGCGATGTCCAGCGATAGCCGTCAATTTCAAAGCCACCCTTGCCATTAAAATTCACCCCCCTCACCAAGGCCCCTTCAATGGGGGGGAAATTCATTGGTTCAGGTACACCACTACAGGCAGATAGCAAAGCGGTTGCAATTAACAAGAATGCTGGGCGCATAGCAAACTTCGTAGCTAGGGAATTAGCCTAAGCCTATCGAGACTCATTGCATGCTACGGGAAGTACACGCAAAACTTTAAGACTTAGCCTGTCGCTCCAGCCAGCCACGCATTTTGCCGGGGTTTAACAACCCATAGGGATCTACTTGGGCCTTAAACGCTACTTGGGTTTCGTTGATTTCTTTACGACCGCCATCTTCCAAAATGTAGGTATGTGGGTTAGCAATAAACGCTCCCTGGGTTTCGTGGTAGCGAATAATCTCATTGAGTCGGTCTTCGGTGGTATATCGCACCAGCTGTAGGGCAGCCGGGCAGACCTGACCATGGACCTTAAAGAACTCCAGATGCATGAGCACCTCATCACCAAAGTGATGATACATGTGCTCTACTAGCTTGAGGTCTGTGTCGTAGGGGAACAGGGTTTGCAAATAGGTAAGGCTAGGGTCTACATTCCTGGCATGGAGCGTAGTGTGGTTCCAGGTAAATTCTGCTAGGGCGGCTCCTTTCTTAGCTTCCGCAGCCGTTTTTTGATAGGTGACTGTGCCGCCAAATTCTTTGATGAGTTCGCTAAAGGGTTCTAGCGATGACTCTGCAATCATGACTAGGGCCGCGGTCTTTCCTTCTGGTAGAGCGTTCTGCAAGGCGGCAAAGTAGCTGGGGATAGGCCAGGCGTGGATGCTAATCAATTTTTTAATAATGCCGTCCGCCTCGCCCAGAGTATAGCCAAATCTGGCTGCGGTCATAAAGTCATCAAAGGTGACAATGATTTCGGCCCAGGGATAGGCAGGACCCAGAGGAATTTCGAGTTCGGTGATGATGCCGTTGGTGCCGTAGGCGTGGTTGACCTTTTGCACCTCGTCACCCCGCAGCTCTAGGATGCGGGGCTCATCTTCCAGGGTGACTACGCGGACTGCATGCAGGTTGCCACGATCGGCCAGCTGACCGTAGGTAATGGAGCCAATGCCGCCGCTGCCACCACCGATAAAGCCGCCGATGGTGGCGGTGCGATAGGTGGAGGGCGCCATGCGAATTTCCCAACCTTGTTCGCGGGTAATTTTATCAATGGCAGCTAATTTGGCCCCGGCTTGCACACAGGCTAGCCCTGGCTTGACCCATTTCACCCGGTTGAGCTGGCTGAGGTCCATAATCACGCCGCCTGCCAATGGAATGCACTGGCCATAGTTGCCGGTGCCGGCCCCTCGGACTGTTAGGGGTGTTTTTGTGGTTACACAGGCCTGGGCTATCTGTATCACCTCTGCTTCGGTTTTGGGCCGCACTACCAAATCAGCGACTTTGTCGTCTAGCTGGGCGGTGAGAACGGGGCTGAAGTAGTAATAGTCTTTGGAGAGTTTGGCGATTTGGGTTGGGTCTTGAATCAGGTCGAGATCTTTGAGCAGTGGAAAGATGGAGTCAGACATTTAGGGGTGGCGGCGCAAGTAGTCGTTAGGTTGAATCTGGGTGACGGAGCCTGAAGACAACCGTAGGAGTAGTGTGGCAAGAATTCTCGGGTGGATCAAGCTCAGCTGCAAAAATAAAACAGCGACGAAGACTGTCGCTGTTTCAAATGCTCTATGCAGTTTTTGGACGGATTTTTGGATTAGCTCAATGTGGTCAGTGCTACGCAGGATAGCAAACCAGCCACAATGTAAAACACGCTCACTACTTGAATTTCTGACCAGCCAGATAGTTCAAAGTGATGGTGCAAAGGAGCCATCTTAAATAATCGCTTGCCCTTGCCATCAGGACCTTTGGTGGCTTTGTAGTAGCCCACCTGTAAAATCACAGACAGGGTTTCAGCGACAAACAGCAGGGTAATGATTAGCAGGGCAAACAGATGACCGCTCAGGATACCGACGGCAGCTAGAGCCCCGCCCAGGGCCAAAGAACCCGTATCACCCATGAATACTCGAGCCGGGTTGCGATTGTGGGTTAGAAAACCGACGCAGGCACCGCTCATGGCTGCACAGAAAATCATTAACTCTGGGTAGTTGGGGGCAATCAGTGCGCCCAGCCCCAGGCGTGCGATCGCACCCGTCCCACCCATCAACCCATCCACACCATCGGTCAGGTTGGTGGCATTGCTCTCAGCAACCATGGTGAACCCGGCGATGGGCCAGAACAGGATGCCGAGGGGTAGAAAAATACCTAAAGGAAGAGAAACATTGGTGATTTCAGCCGGTTGGCTAGTCATTGCCCAGGCACAGAAGGCAATGGCAAAGCCGATTTGTAGCGCCAGCTTCATTTTTGGGGAGATGCCCTTGTTAGAACGACGCTGCAGTACCTGCCAGTCATCAATCCAACCGATAAAACCATAGGCCAGGGTCAACGCACAGACAGCCACGGTGTTCATGTCACCACCTGAGGCAATGATGGCCACTAGCAGGGCAACAGGTACAAAAAAGATTCCTCCCATGGTGGGAGTACCTGCCTTTTTCAGGTGGGCCTTGGGGCCTTCCTCACGAATAAACTGTCCAGCCTTGAGTCGTTTTAGCACTGGCACAACGACATAACCCATGAGGGATGCGCCGATAGCCGATAGCAAAAACGGCATTAGCAGAGTTGACTGGGTTAACCAGTCACGCCCTGCCCAGGTATCTAAAGCCGCTGCCAAACAGGATAGGGCTCCCATCAAGAGCATTGAAAGGCCCGTACCTGTTAGGGCCGTTGCCCTAGAGGTAAAGAATTTAGCATCCACAACTCACGTCCTTCACACACCACACACTTCAAGCGTTTAGCCCCACTTTCCGTACAGAACTATCTGTACATAAGGAGTACTAACAAAACTAAAAAGACCTCACCGTTTGATTCTCTAGCTAATTCTGCTGAAAGTCTAGGAATCCAGGCTACAAAATCACTAAGTATAAAAACTTATGTTCTAATGCAGCCCGATTGAACTGAAAATCTAATCGTCGGCGTTGCTGATCCTCGGGATGATTTTATCTGTCAGATGCTGTTCTATCGCATCGTTAACCGATCGGTTCATCCTCTAAATCAGCAACGGCTAATCGTCGGAATCGCTATTGCCGTTGTCAGGACTGGACGAATTGTCGTCCGAATCGTCGAAGCTAGCGTCATCGCTACCCATTAGATCGGAGATTTCTTCGCCATCAGCTTCGTCACGCACTTTTTCCGCTGGTTCACGGGGAATCAGGCGGCCTGTGTTTTCTAACCACCTGAGGATAGAGGAGTCGCCGCGCTCAGGGATAACCATCGCATGTTGCTTGCGAGGGATTTGTCGGACGGAGGGATTGTATTTAGTCATACGCGTTTGTGGTTGAGACTTAGAGCTAGGTGAATGGCTACTGACGTTATGGTCTAAGGTCAGGATAGGTTCACTCACCGTAATGGCTAACCTAGGTTTTTCTACGCAGAGAGTGTGTAACTCTGCATCAAAATATACAGTACTTCAGAACCCATCATGGATGCTGATGGCCTGTGGCTAAATACTGCGCATTTATTACCATGCCATGCCAATAAAGTATGAAAGCATGCTGATGTCAAGTCTCTAATGATAATAATTTGCTAGCTCTTGAAATAGGCGGCGGTATGGTTAGGTATCTGTTTGCTTAATCCTTACCTGCTACTACCCATCCTATGGTTCAAAAAACTGACCTTTTAGATGCGATCGCACCCACAAATCGTGGGTTACTGACGTCCCCTGAGCAAAACCAAGACATCCTCACCAAGGTTGCCCGGCTCGAAGCCCGTAATCCCACCCCTAACCCCCTGGGTGCGGTCGATCTATTAAACGGAAATTGGCAGCTTCTCTATACCACCAGCTCCGAGCTACTCGGCATTGATCGGTTTCCACTGTGCTCATTGGGCAACATCTACCAGTGTGTGCGGGTTGAGCAGCAGCGTATTTATAATTTGGCCGAAGTCCAGTCGGTCTTAGGCGGTTTGGTGTCCGTGACCGCGACCTTTGAACCTGTTTCAGAAAAGCGGGTTAATGTCCGGTTTGACCGCGCTATTTTTGGGTTGCAATCTACCTTGGCGTATCAGGACCCCAACCAGTTTATTGAGGCGATGCAGCAAACCGATAAGTTCAACCTGCTAAAAGGTATTGACTTTACCATCAGCTCCAACCGTGACCCCGGCTGGCTAGAGATTACCTATCTAGACAATTCCATGCGCATTGGTCGAGGTAACCAGGGCAGCGTCTTTGTTCTACGTAAGGTGTAGGCACCACGTAAGGTGTAGGCACCACGTAAGGTGTGGGCACCACGTAAGGTGTGGGC
>CALBPH010000793.1 GCA_937899365.1 uncultured Leptolyngbya sp. | reverse complement strand
ACTATCGGTCATGCGGTTGAAAGCTTGACCGGTTATAAGCTGGTTAACCACGGTGAGGCGGTGGGCATTGGTATGGTGGCCGCAGGTGCGATCGCAACCGCCATGGACCTCTGGCCCCAAACCGCCGCCGACCGACAGCTGGCCATTATTCAAAAAGCGGGTCTTCCCACCGAATTGCCAGACAGTATCAGCATCGACGACATTCTGGTGGCCCTGCGCAGCGACAAAAAAGTCCAATCTGGCAAAGTCCGCTTTGTTCTACCCAAACGCATCGGCGAAGCATTTGTGACCGATCAGGTGACCGATGACAGTATTCGAAATGTTTTAGAAAAGATGTTTTAGAGGAATTTACCCTTTTGTCTAAGCGCAATCCCGACTAGACCGTTACGGCCCACCCAAGGCATCCACAAAGCCATCCATCACATCCCATAACCACCATGCAAACCACAGACAACAACCTGACTGCTAATCTCGAATTCCCCACTCGCAGCGCCACCGTCACCCGCACCACCAAAGAAACCGATGTTCAGGTGACCATCAACGTCGACGGTCAGGGTAGCTGCAATGCCAATACCGGCATTCCCTTCCTTGACCACATGCTGCACCAAATCGCCTCCCATGGCCTATTTGACCTCGATGTCCAGGCCAAAGGTGACCTCGAAATTGACGACCACCACACCAACGAAGACGTTGGCATCACCCTCGGTATGGCCCTCCACCAGGCCCTTGGCAACCGCAAAGGCATTGTCCGCTTTGGCCATTTTGTCGCCCCCTTAGACGAATCCCTGGTCCAAGTCTCCCTCGATTTCTCCGGTCGCCCTTACCTCGCCTACGGTCTTGACATTCCCACCCAGCGCGTTGGCACCTACGACACCCAGCTCGTGCGTGAATTTTTTATGGCCGTTGTCCACCACAGCCTTATGACCCTTCACATCCGTCAGCTCGATGGCATCAACTCCCACCACATCATTGAAGCCACCTTCAAAGCCTTTGCCCGTGCCATGCGCATGGCCACCGAAATTGACCCCCGTCGCGCCCACGCTATTCCCAGCTCCAAGGGCGTTTTGCAAGTTTAGGTGATAGGGAGTGGCAACGCGATAGCCCTAAGGCGATAACGGCAATGTTAGGACGGTGTTAGCCCCCTGATGCAGGGTGAGGGTAATAATGTGCTGGTCCATGGTCGACACCTGATCCAAGGGGACTGTTTGGGTACCCGGATTAACTGTGTAGGCCGGGAAGCAGGCACCGCTGAGACTCAACCGCAGCGCCTGTCCAGCGATTAGCCGAAAACACGTTGGCTGTAAGGGCACAGCAATAGTTTGAGCATGGCCCCCATAAAAGCGCTTGTAGCCTTGGGTCAAATTGAAAACCCGATGATCGGGGTGAACCACTGACAAGACAGCGCAAACGTCATAGCTAGAGGCATCGGACTGCATGTGTAGCGTGACCGTTGCCTCACCGGCTATGGCTAGGTCTGTCTCTAATAGGTCCGTTGTATAGGTCAGAACATCACTGCGACCGTCTAAGGCGCTGCGCTCAAAGGAGCCTGAGGGAAAACTCGTATGGCCACCCAAGGAGGGCACCGGTCGCCATGGGTCATGCACGAGTACGTCAGTTACTACGCTCGATGCTGCTGATTCTTTAGCAATAGGGGGTACCAACGCGCCATTATCTTGACGCATTGCGGCTAATCCAGAACTCCCTAGGCGATAGATCCTAGACTTCAAGCCCTCTGGCCACGTTTGAAACAGACGCCATTGGTTACTACCCATTTCAAAAAGATGAATGGGGGGCTGATGGGCTAGTGCCGCATCGTTCCCTTTAAGCCAGTGATCAAACCAGCGAATTTGTAGCTGGTCAATGGGGTTCATTGCCCCAGGGCCAAAGTCCACATCCCCCACATTCCGGCTCCAGGGAATGTGGCTCCAGGGGCCTATCCAAAAATGTTGGGGATATTGGCTAGCCGCCATTTCCTTAAACAGCCGAATATCACCGGTGAGGTAGGGATCAAACCATCCACCCACGTGGAGCATGGGGAGATCTACGCCGGTTAAATTAGGCTTTAGCGACTGCCAATAGTCATTGTCTTTGGGGTGAGCGAGCCAGTCATGCCAGAACGAATCTGGAGCATGTTGTTTGAGTACGTCTGGACAAGCCGTTACAGGACCACTGAGCGGTAAATTTCGGGCCGTTCGCAGGGCGTTAAAAGCCGTTTTATCGCCGTTTAATCGGGCGGTTTCTGCTGCTAGCTGAATGGCCCAGCCCAGCCCAGCCTGTAACCTCAGGGCTCCATTTTCATAGGCCCAGTCTTGGTAGAGGTCGTACCCTACCATTGCCGGGGCCAGGGCCTTGAGGGCAGCAGGTTTTGTCTGGGCGGCATAGAGTTGGGTCATCCCCTGATAGGAAAACCCATACATACCCACCTGTCCGTTGCTGTGGGGTAGCTGAGCGGCCCACTGAACGCTGTCGTAGCCGTCCTCCCTTTCGTGGGCAAATAGGTCAAAGACCCCCTCCGACGTCCCTCGACCGCGCACGTCTTGAATGACGACGAGATAGCCTTGGGCGGCGTACCATGTGGGATGGGCATAGACGACGGTGGATGCGATCGCACGTCCATAGGGCTGTCGCATCAGCAACACAGGCCATGGCCCTTCACCCTCGGGACAGTACACATCTGCATCCAGCCGCACCCCGTCTCGCGTGTGTAGTGACTGCCGTTGCTTAGGCTTGACGGGCAGAAAATCAGATGGCATTAGACACTGCGGGTCCGGGCTAAAACAGCCATATCTTCCTCATCTAGTTCCGCCGGTATCCCTTGGCGAATAAGTTCTGCAAAATCTTCGTTGGGCACCATCACACTGAGTAAATAGAGCCGATGCGGACTGATATTTTCGACATAGTGAATCCCGTGGGATGGCACTAGGATACTGTCACCGGTCCGAATGGTCGAGGTTTTCCCATCACAGACAACACGACCTTCCCCCTGAATCACATAAAACATTTCCACAGCCACTTGATGGCGATGGGAGGGCGTTCTCCCCCCTTCATCAAAAATTTCCACACAGCAGGTCAACGCTGCATGGCCCAGGGTAGGGTCTACCAGCAGAGCCAATCGATTTTTATCATCCTGGCTAATACGGAATACCTGATAATCGTGGGGTGATTTGAGAACGGGTAAAACGCAGCTTGTAGGCAGATCACAGGCACTTTCCATGGTTTAAACAGTAGCGGCGCCCCTTCAGCTTAGAAATCGCTTCTAAACCTGGCGCGATCCCGCAATAATTTTTCATCCACAGCGCATATCTTGCTAACCCATCAGTAGCCGCTCAATATCAGCGTTGTGTTCCATGTGTCTAGGGGGATTTAAGGGGCACACTTTTGGGCTATGGACGTCACAGCTATAGCCAATGCTTTGATTTTTATGTACGTGTAGACAAACGTGTAGACAAATGCTCTATCGCAAATATCCTCTGTAGGCTGATAAAATGAGCCACTACGATGCCCCTATCGAACTATCGTTGTAATTTGCTCAAAAAATTATCACGATTGCTTTGCTGTTTCTCGCTATTGCCCCTTGGAAGTCTGTAATGTGCATATTGGGTCAATCGCCTACATATGTCCGATTGAGAAGGGTACACTCTAGCTGAAACCAACAATTCTTGTTTATTGAGACGGTTTTCCATTGAGCTTTGGCATCATTATTCGATTGTTAATCGCTTGTTATGACTTGGGTAGAACCTTAACGCCATGAGGAGTGAAACTGACAAACGCCCGTGGAAAACTGCCAGCATGGGTCTGGGGGCGTGGCACCATCAAACAAACTTCTGCGTCATATCGGTGTAATGGTTAAGGCAGCTACTCCCATCGCAGATATTTTAGTGATCGATGACGATCCGATCATTCGGCGTATCCTTCAGCGGATGCTCCAAAGTCAGGGGTATCGTGTTGCCATTGCAGAAACGGCCGCGGATGGTTTAGAGCAGGCGTTAGCGATCACGCCGCCAGTAATTTTATGCGACTGGCGTTTACCTGGAACGGTGGATGGATTAGAAATTTGTCGTCGGTTGAAAGAGTACCCGGATTTATCCATGAGCTCCTTTCTGCTGATTACGGCCCATGCTGAGACGGCTAGTCGTGTAGAGGCCCTAGAAGCAGGGGCCGATGACTTGTTGATGAAGCCCATCGACATGGCAGAGTTAAAAGCTCGGGTAAAGTCTGGCATGCGGCTGTGTCAGCTGACCCGCGACTTAAAAAAACAAAAGCAGTATTTAGAGAATGAGCTGGCAGAAGCGGCCGCCTATGTGCAGTCACTACTTCCCCAAGATACGGACAAGCCCCCGGTCAAGATTCAAACCCGGTTTTTGCCATCCCAACAGCTTGGCGGTGATTGTTTTGACTTCTACTGGCTAGATCCTGACTATTTAGTTATTTATCTGTTGGATGTTTCGGGCCATGGGTTGGGGGCCGCCCTACTCTCCACCTCTGTGCTCAACGTATTGCGATCGCAATCCCTACCCGGTACTAACTTTTACCGACCCGATAAGGTGCTCGAAAGTCTGAACAACATGTTTCAGATGACCGATCAAAACGATAAATATTTCACCATTTGGTATGGCGTTTACAACCGAGTTAATCGCCAGCTGATGTATGCCAGTGCGGGCCATCCCCCTGCCGTATTACTGTCCCATCCGGCTGATGTCGTCCCGGAAAATACCAATGGGGGCAGCAGTCATCTATCAGAGGCTGTGCGACTGCGTACGCCAGGTATGCCCATTGGCATGATGCCAGATACGTCATACACCTGGAAACGCTGCTCAATTCCAGACGATAGCTATCTCTATATATTTAGCGATGGCGTCTATGAAGTGCCCGAAACCTCTGTGGCTGAAACCGGTGACATCTTAGGTTTGGATAGCTTTATTGACCATATTGTTAAATGCCCTCGCCCCGGACAGCTTGATCAGCTGATCAGCTACGCTACGATGCCCATCTTGAATGCCGGTGCCGATGATGAACTGGCCCTGCTCGATGATCTTTCACTACTTGAAATAAACTTTGGCTAGGAGATATCCGGCCTGGCTATGAAATCCAGTGGGGACGTTCCATGGAACGTCCCCACCCTATGAAATGTTCCTGCCTGTCTAGTTCTTAAAGTCAGTGGGTCCTTGGTAGCCAGAAGCTTCAGCCAATGTCGCCAAGGACTGGGTCCCCGGTAAGAACTGCCCGTTTACTTCCCAGGTGGGAAAGCCAGTAATCTCAGTTACTGACTGACATAACGCAGTCTGGGAGTCAGCCCCATCATCAGCACATTCGATGTAGGGCATATATTTTTTGGCTTCTTGACCAAACAGCTGCTTTTGATCAAAGCAGTGGGGACACCAGTAGGCACCGTACATTTTTGCGCCGACCTCTTTAAGATGCTTGGCCAGGGCAACTTCGGCAGAGCCAGAGGTGCTGGTAACGGCCGGTCCGGTATTGCCGCCGCTGGCCGTTGCTGCCGGGCCGTTAATACTGATGGAATACATACCAATGGTGGCCACCAGGGTGACCATGCCCATAATGATGCCGCGAAAAACTAGCGCACCCTGGTCTTCCCACTGTCTGCCGAGGAGCGTCAGTAGGAACATTAAAAACGTAAAGGACGCTGACGCGATGCAGTAAAGACAGGCGGCCTTTAATTCTGTAGCCAGTAGATACATCAGATATCCACTGAAAACCATCATGCCTGTGGCCCCAATAAATAGGAGAGGCCAGGTTGTATCCTCTAAATTTTGTCGCTGTTTGCTGTCTGCCTTAATCGCCAGTGGTCCTAGGGAGAGTGCCACCATGGATAGGTAGGCAAGACAGCCAAACAATGTCAGGGGAATCCCAAACACATCTGCATAGGCACTGGTTAGTACCTGGTCACAGCCTTTGACTGGGCAAGCAGCGCTGTTTCCCATTAATTTGATCACCGTCAGATAGGCAGTGCCTAGGGCTCCGACAGTTGCGATCGCACCAATGGCCGGGCGCGACCAGCGATAAATCCCACGGTTTTCTTTACGGCGACGTCCCATAGTCTATAGCTGGATCCAAGCTAATCAGTACAAAAAGCAGACAAAAACGGATGAGGTCTCAATTGAGGTCTCAGTAGCCAGGCTACCCTCAAGACAACCCCGACTGCATCTTAGACAAAAAATAGAAGTTTCGGTAGATGAATCTATCGCAACGAACCTACCTTGAGGTCGCGATGGCATCCATAAATTGCCCCACACGATTAGGGTCTACTGGCTGCTCAATCTGGCCCCATCGCTTTAAAGAACTCGAAACAATCACCCCATCCGCTGACTGCATTAGCTTTGGAATATTGTCCACATTGGCTCCGCTACCCACCAAAACCGGTGTCTTGCCCGCCGCTGCCTTAGCACTGGCCAGGTCCTGACTGGTGGGGGGATGTCCGGTAGCACCGCCAGAAACAATCACAGCATCGGCTAATCCCCGATGGATCGTATCAGCTACCGCATTGGCCATGGCGATCTCTGGGGCCATACTACTACCCACGGGGGCGGCGTGCTTAACCAACACATCAGCAAACACCTTGACATCGGCCTCCAGTTCTTTTCGATATCGCATAAGGCGGTGGGCATCCCCTTCAATGACGCCCTGATCCGTTGCCATGACCCCGGTCAGCACGTTCACCCGAATAAACTCAGCCCCAGTACAGGCTGCAATCGCCAGTCCACTCTGGGCGTCATTGCGCAACACGTTGACCCCGATGGGAACCGCCACCAGCTGCCGGAGACGAGTTACTACCACCGTCATTGCACTGACCACCGCCGGGTCGACCGCTCCTTTTGTAAAGGGGGCATCAAAAAAATTTTCCACAATAATGCCATTTACACCCCCAGAAGCAAGTGCTACAGATTCCTGAACAGCGCGGTCCATCACTGCTGGTAACGAACCCTGCCAGCGGGCCGACGATGGTAGGGGCAGTAAATGAACACCACCAATAACGGGGGTTGATGTACTAAAAAGTGCGTTTAACTCCACAAAGCCTCAAAAAAGGAATACGTTTTGCCACTGCTGATTTTCAGAATGAATCGAGCTGAAGTGAACATTATTGGTCAGGTTTTTTCAGATTTAGATAGTTCCTGGGGAAATGGCGCCTGGGTTTTTGGAGTTGCTATAGAAGCTATTTTCTATACACACCAAGCTTTCTGTGAAACATCTCACAGAATTGTGTAGGTTATGTTATAATTACCTCAACCGGGCAAAAACAATCGCAACCTGTTTAGATATCAGTTGCCGACAGTAGCTAGTTGCTACTTACACAGGGCTCACTGCCAATGGTGGCCACGGCAAATTGTAAGTGATAGGGTAGGGTGCTGAGTCATCCGTGCGATCGCAACGCCTGCTTGGATATCAGCACTTGTCTTTCACCTAAGAATTCATGGTTCATAAGCCAACGATTGCCATATCTCACCTAGGCTGTGAGAAAAATCGTGTCGACACTGAGCATATGCTAGGTCTGCTTGTACAGGCCGGCTATCAAGTCGATGCAAATGAAGAACTTGCTGATTACGTCATTGTCAACACCTGTAGCTTTATAGAAGCTGCTCGTCAAGAATCGGTGCGTACCTTAGTAGAGCTAGCCGAGGCTGACAAAAAGATTGTCATCACAGGCTGTCTAGCACAACACTTTCAATCGGAACTGCTCGACGAAATACCTGAAGCAGTTGCTCTCATTGGCACTGGTGACTACCACCGCATTGTTAACGTTATCGAGCGTGCCGAGGCTGGTGAACGGGTCAAAGCGGTCTCTAACGAACCGACGTATATTGCAGACGAAACGGTTCCTCGCTACCGCACCACTAGCGAAGGCGTTGCCTACATTCGAGTAGCCGAGGGCTGCAACTATCGCTGTGCTTTTTGCATCATTCCCCATTTACGTGGCAACCAGCGCTCTCGATCAATTGAGTCCATTGTGGCCGAAGCTCACCAGCTAGCTGCAGAAGGTGTCAAAGAGTTAGTTCTTATTTCTCAAATCACCACAAATTACGGTGTTGACCTTTACGGCAAGCCTCAACTGGCTGAGCTGCTCAAGGCATTGGGTGAGGTAGACGTGCCTTGGATCCGTATGCACTATGCCTACCCCACAGGTCTGACCCCAGAGGTACTGGACGCTATTCGTACGACACCTAATGTTCTGCCTTATTTAGATCTGCCGTTGCAGCACTCCCATCCCGAAATTCTACGAGCCATGAACCGACCATGGCAGGGACGGGTAAACGATGACATTATTCAGCAGCTAAAAGCCGCCTTGCCCAATGCGGTGTTGCGCACCACGTTTATTGTGGGCTTCCCCGGTGAGACCGATGCCCACTTTGAGCATCTTAAGGCGTTTGTTCAGCGTCACGAGTTTGATCATGTTGGTGTCTTTACCTTTTCTGCAGAAGACGGCACTCCAGCGGCCACACTACCCAATCAAGTTGCGCCAGATGTCATGCATCAGCGTCGAGAAGAGCTGATGTTGACCCAGCAAGAGATTTCCTTTAGGCGCAACCAGGCCCAGATAGGGCAAGTCGTGGATGTCCTCATCGAACAGGAAAACCCAGGCCAGGGTGAATGTATTGGCCGTTCTGCACGCTTTGCCCCCGATGTGGATGGCCTTGTCTATGTCAAAGGTGCTCCACCCCTAGCTCAAATCGTTCCTGTACAGATCAGTGCAGCTGATACCTATGACCTGTTTGGTACGGTCGTATCTGACAGGTCTGGCGGTTCCGGCAGTTCCCCACTGTCGGCCCACGTACCCATAAGCGTTTCTCTTTAAACCCCACTGCTCGTAATTAACGACATTAAAGGAGTCTAAATGACCTTGTCTTTTGCCGATCTCGGTTTGTCTGAACCCCAATCTCAACATTTAGATGAGCTTGGCTTTAAAGAACCTACCCCTATCCAAGCCCAAGCTATCCCCCACATGCTGGCCGGGCATGATGTGGTGGGGTTAGCTCAGACCGGAACTGGCAAAACGGCTGCTTTTTCTCTGCCAATTTTGGAGCAGGTCAACGTTAATAAACGCTCTGTCCAAGCCCTTGTGCTTACCCCTACCCGTGAGCTTGCCATGCAGGTTTCTCAAGCGGTACAAGGGCTGAAGCACAGCTCCCAGTTACGGGTGTTACCCGTCTACGGTGGACAATCCATCGAACGTCAGCTCAGCCAGCTTCGGCGGGGTGTTCATATGGTGGTAGGTACCCCAGGCCGTGTGCTTGATTTGCTCAATCGCGGTTCCCTAGTGCTCGATCAGCTGAGTTGGTTAGTCTTAGATGAAGCCGATGAAATGCTGAACATGGGCTTTATTCAAGATGTAGAAAACATCTTGAGCCATGCTCCAGCAGAACGGCAGACGGCGTTCTTCTCCGCCACTATGGAACCTGCGGTCCGTGAACTGGCCGCCAAATTTCTAAAATCGCCAGTCACGGTCAAAGTGAAGTCGCAAAATACTGCGCCTCAGCGAATTACTCAGCTGGCCTATGTGGTTCCCCCCGGCTGGAGCAAACCCCGCGCTCTGATGCCGATTTTAGAAATGGAAGATCCAGAATCTGCCATTATTTTTGTCCGTACTCGACGTACGGCTGCCGAGCTAACTCGACAGTTGCAGTTTGCCGGTCATAGTGTTGATGAATATCATGGCGACCTCAACCAGGCTCAGCGAGAGCGTCTCTTATTGCGCTTCAAGCAGGGGCAGGTTCGTTGGGTCGTTGCCACAGATATTGCCGCTCGAGGCATTCATGTCGACAACCTGACCCATGTGATTAATTACGAGCTACCTGACAATGTAGATAGCTACGTTCATCGTATTGGTCGCACTGGTCGAGCTGGCCAAGAGGGACGAGCCGTCTCCATTGTTCATCCGCTTGAAAAATACCAGCTGCGTCAAGTTGAGCGCCACATTAAGCAAGACATTGCGTTCTGCAAGGTGCCCACCCGTGCTGAGATTGCTGCCCGTTCCCTAGAAAAACTGCAAACTCAAATCAAAGAGGCCGTTACCAGCGAACGACTCGCTTCGTTCTTACCCATCGTGTCTCAGCTAACCGAAGAGTACGACCCCCATACGGTTGCAGCGGCAGCACTACAGATGGCCTACGATCAGACTCGCCCGGCTTGGATGCGTGGCGATAACGAAGAGCAGCCCTATCTGGCCGAAGAGGAGCCGCGTCGCCAGCGCAGTCGCCGCGCTCGTCGTCGTCGCATCCATACGCCTGCGTCATAGAACGGATGGCGTAATCCATTAAAAACTGGATAAAGTTGTGCCCAATACATCGACACCTCACCTAAGATAGGCTTAAGACCTGTTCTAGGAGGGGTGTCATACTATGTTGGTGATTCTGCTAGACAATCAGGTGATTCCGTCAGCTTCGGTCTGTGCCAGTTGTCTAATGGCCAACCAGAGCGGTCAGCCACGTTTTCGAGATGGCAAGTTAGGCTGTGCTCAGCAGCTAGAGTCGGCTACCAAACTTCCCCAGTACCAGTGTCAGATGGGGTTTCGATTGGCCAATATTGAATCATTTCCAGCTGTGTGAGTCTGAGCCGATTTATGGGCGCTCAGAGCTATGGCATTAGACCGTTTCGTAGAAACCGTAAAGCGGTCGTTAAAAGCTGCGTTATGCTGAATTTAAAGTTGCCGCAGCTAGTAAGCTACATAGCTTTTATCAAGGCTGCTAAACTTTTTGCCTGAAGTATTCCTTTGCAAGTATTCCTATGACTTGGCGCAGCGGCACAACTGAAATCTCTGATAAGTTACTGGGGAGCTTACCCTACCTGTTACCCCTGTTTGACGCTGGTGTTGTCGGCGGGGCCCTCTTTAAGCTAATTGCGAATTTTCCCGTACTTGCGCCCATGGGGCAGGCGCTTTTACTGTTGGTTACACCTGTGATGTTTGCCTACAGCCTCGTTCCTTTTGGGCTGGGATCACTGGCCGTATTCTTTGCCCTATTTCTTTTAGTGGTTCGCAACGAAAACATCAGCCGCTTTATTCGATTTAATACGCTGCAGGCAATTTTGATCGGCTTTATTATTTCCATTGGTAGGCTTGTACTTAGCCTGCTTACTGTGCCAGGTTTGGATCTAATTACCGATACGTTCTATAACGTGCTGCTATTTGGCGGTGTGGCTGTGGTTGGTTACTCCATTGTTCAATGCTTGATGGGGCGCTATTCAGAGATCCCAACAATTTCTGAAGCTGTTCACATGCAGATCCGTTAGGTCTGGATTTGGTCGTGCGGGCTATCGTGGGTGGTTTCCTTTCTGCTATGATTATGGGCCCTTGCTTGACAGGTTTTGCTGTCGGGCCATTTAGTCCATAAGGAGTAAGATGAGCAATTTTTACGAAACCATGTACATCATGCGGCCCGATATCAGTGACGAGGCCGTTGATAACACCATTGGTAAATATCAGGGCATGATCAAGGAGAAGGGGGGAGAGATCCTAGAGACTCAACACCGTGGTAAGCGTCGTCTCTCCTATGAAATTAACCGCTATCGTGAAGGCATCTATATCCAGATGAACTATTACGCTCCGGGGGAGACCATTGCCCCTATGGAACGAGATATGCGCTTGAGCGAAGATATTATTCGCTACCTCACGTTAGTGATTGATGAGCCCCAGGAGGCTGAACCTGAAGAGGCTCCATCGCAGGCCGCTCCCTTGGGCTCTTAGCAACATAGTCCTCTTATTGGGAGAGGTCGAGTCTACATCCCTTGCCATTGGCAAAATTGTTTGAAGTATTTAGAAGGTCACATCTCCATTTTGGAGATGTGACCTTCTAGTTTTTGGGTAATTACAAACCTAAAGAATAAAATTCTTGCATTTTGCAGAATTGGTGCTAAATTTGTGGGCACTTGGGTGTTGGCGTTAGTGCCTTAAAGGCTAGTAGATGTAATTTCCCTTTGCTGTTAGGCGGTCTAAACAAAAATCTCCTTGGCTAATACTGGGGGCGTTATCCGTTTCATAGAATGGTTGCCGCTGTAATTATGTTCAAATGCTTTACAGTTAAGCCGCTGGTTTCCTAACTGTTTGTCTGTTAGTAATTTGGCTTTTGTCTGTATATATAATTCGGCGAACCGGAAAAGTTTAAAAGTGATCGTTAGTACTGTAGGAGTGATCTTGTGGCCCAATTGACTAGGTTGAAAACGTCCGACAACCAGGTAGAAGTTGCTCGTTTGCAAGAGGAGTTGCAAATGAGAGATCAGCTGGTACAACAGCTATCTCAAGAGCTATTTCGCCTGGTAAAAGGAAACCAAGATTTCCTGCCATCACCGGATGTTTCTGAGCGTCATCAGGCTGAGGTGAGAGCCCTGCGAGAACAGCTGCAAGGTGTGGAAACGCAGGTCGCATTTTACCAAGAACAAATAGAAAGCCGTGATGAAGAAATTCATCAGATGCGTCAGACTGTTGAAGAGCTGACCGACCGTACGCGCATGTTAGAGCAGGTTGTTCAAGAACTACCTAAAATCTATAAGCAAAAGTTTTCTGAGCGGATGTTGGTGGTGAAGAACCGAGTCGCCCATATTCAGCAGGAAAATCGTCAGCTAAATGCTGAATTACAAAATGTCAGCTATCGTTTGGCTGTAAGAACTCGACGAACTCAGCACTGTCTTGATTTACCTACATTTCCTCAGTCGATGCTAGGAACTCCGTCTATGGCTAGTTTTTCAGAGGCTTAGGCCCTGTAGACATGGTTTAAGTGCATTATTAACCTCCCCTCGGGGGAGGTTTTTTGATGGCAATCCTTTTAGATTGCGCCGCACATAGCTAGATTGCGCCGCACATAGCTGTTGTTATCTAAAACCTTTAGCAATAGCCTAAGGCTTGAACTATGGGTGCAAAGCTATAGGCATCTGTCGATTGCTATGCCCCCGTTGGATTGGTTTAGAGCATTGATGGCGGCTTTATTTGTGTGGAAATGGTCTTGACCTATGTAAGTCAGATGAAAATCTTTGATTCTTACCCCATGGATATCCCCGAACGTCAGAAAAAGTGAATAAAATAAAAGAAATATAAACCCGCCTTCATGCACATTGTTCCGCTGACGTTCGACCTTTTTTCCCTCGACACGATCCAGGCACTGGCTCAAGACTATGGCTACTGGGCCATTTTTTTTGGCATTATGCTTGAAAATATGGGTCTTCCCATTCCAGGTGAAACGGTGACGTTGGTCGGTGGTTTTTTGGCTGGTAGCGATGAACTGGTTTACCGTTGGGCGTTGTTGAGTGCGATCGCAGGTGCTGTCGTTGGCGATAGCATGGGCTACTGGATTGGATTCTACGGGGGG
This sequence comes from uncultured Leptolyngbya sp., assembly GCA_937899365.1. Classification (GTDB taxonomy): domain Bacteria; phylum Cyanobacteriota; class Cyanobacteriia; order Phormidesmidales; family Phormidesmidaceae; genus Leptothoe. The sequence continues at coordinate 3,627 of CALBPH010000793.1, read as the reverse complement.
TGGCCCTTGCTGTTACGGTTAGGCAGTCTGCTTCGCATTAATGAATCGGCGCTGGTCACTGTTCGCGAACGGTTTAGTCAAAATGCAGATAAGGCCGTTATTCTTGGCCGTTTTGTTGCACTGCTACGTATTTTTGCCGGTCCCTTAGCGGGCATAGCCCAGATGCCCTACTGGAAATTCCTGTTGTGTAATTTGCTAGGGGCCAGCCTTTGGGGGACAACCATGGTCACACTGGCGTTTTTTGTTGGTCGTCTAATCCCTCTGGCTACGTTGGTGGGTTGGGTGGCCCAGTTTACGGTGGCAGCCCTTGTGCTTGTAATTCTTTGGCTCGTAGCCCTCTGGTGGCTCGAGCGGCGTCAGCATACTCCAGCGCCTGACTAGGCTGACACGTAAATGCCCTAATGCTTTAGGACATTTGCTACACCTGGCACTCTTCGAGGTTCAGTGCATGTTCCGATGTTAATGACTATGTGCCGGTGCCAAGATTGGCACAGATCATTGGTGGGACATAATCATGAGCGGCGTTGAATTAATTATCTTTGGGGCAGGACCAGCGGCTGGGTTGGTGATTTCTTTTATTGCTTGGCTACATGAGGGCTGCTACTCGGGTAGCGACGATAGCCGTCCACAGTACAATCACGATTGGATTTAATGCCTCAACTGATTTTGGTTACAGGCCCTGCCCGTTCTGGTAAAAGCGAATGGGCAGAGTCCTGGGCCAAACAAACCGAAAAGTCTGTAGTTTATATTGCCACATCAGCGGTATCGGCTGATGATGTTGAGTGGCAGCAGCGGATTGAGTTACATCGGGCACGTCGCCCTGATGGCTGGCGGTGCCAAGAAGTGCCTAAAGAGCTAGCGAACGCTATACAAGCGGCTGATGCTAACGATTGTTTGCTGATTGATTCCCTGGGAACTTGGTTAGCAAATCAGCTCGAACAGGATGAGAGAGCGTGGCAACGATGTGTCGATGAGTTGGTGGTGACACTCAACCCGCCCCCCTGTGATGTGATTTTGGTGGCGGAAGAAACGGGCTGGGGGGTTGTGCCCGCGTATCCATTGGGGCGTAAATTTCGTGACCGTTTGGGATACCTAGTGCGACGGATTGGTGCGATCGCAACCCAGGTTTACTTAATTACAGGGGGCTATGCCCTGGACCTGACCCACCTGGGCAAACCATTACCGAGCCCGCATCGCCCAAACTAACGCAGCTGTGATTAGGCCGATAGATCACACAACCTTGAAAATAGGTTAACGTCTCCGTACTTCTAAAGCCAAAGCGCTAGGATTAAGCCATGGCAGTCGACGTGCTGTAACAATGTTTATTTCACAGTGCGAGGTGGTCCATGGCGTCTCCCAAAGAAGTTCAAAACTATTTAGCCTACTGGTTTCAGCTAGGTAAGTCTGTCCACATTGGCAGTGGGGCCGCACCTCAGCGCCCTGTCCCTGTGTTAGAAGGTCATCAGTTTAGTCGCGCTTTTCAAGACTGTTGGCAAGCCATTATGGCTAACGACGGCCGTGACTGCTATTTGGATGGCACGGAGGAAACGATTGAGCAGCTGTTGTCACCCCAGTGGGAAATTACTGACTGTGCCCGCTGCAGCATCCCAGTTGCCATGTCAGTTGTGATGCCTATCGCTCAGCTTTGCCCCTGTGGTGACCTTGACAATTGGCCTAATGATGAGGTGCCCAGCCCCCACATGCCGATCAATAACAAAAAGCACTTTAGCAGGCTTAAAACGCGGTTAAATGAACACCCTCTGGGTGGGCATCAGTTTGACCAGTTTGACCAGAAAGCTGCTCGCCACCAATCTACGGCTGATAGCGACTAAGGCTAATAGCGTAAAAATGAGCAAAACAAATGAACAAACCGGGGCGTAGTTCTGCTGAGCCTATGGGGCTTTTGAGTGGGCTATGCCGCAGCTCGTTCTATATCGTGGACAAAGAAATCATGGGCCATGAGCGTATTGGGAAAAATCGCTTTGGCTTCTAAAAGCAGGTCCTTAAGCTGAATTGTATTGCCGGGGGCGTAGCGGGGGCTAAAGTGCGTGAGAATAAGCTGCTGAACCTGGGCGGCTAGGGCAACTTGCGCGGCCATGGTGGATGTGGAATGCAGGCGTTGGTACGCTAACTCTGCATCCTGATGGGCAAAGGTGGACTCGTGGATCAAAACACTAGCTTGTTCGGATAGTTCGATAGCGCGATCGCAAAACACGGTGTCAGTGCAATACACCAGCTTTCGGCCCCGAATGGTCTCACCACAAAGATCTGAACCATTGATGATGCGACCATCTGGCAGGGTTACCGCTTCGCCCCGCTTTAGCCGCCCATAAATGGGCCCCGATGGAATTCCCAGGGCGGCTGCCCGCTTAACATCAAAATGCCCAACGCGATCTTTCTCTACAATGCGATAGCCAAAGGCGGGGACCCGATGCTCTAGCCGCTGGCAGTAAACGCTAAATTCACCGTCGTCCAATACTTTCCCTGGCTCTACCGTATGGACCTTAATGGGATAGGAAAAATGGGTTTGGGAATAGCGGCGGCAAGCCTGTAAATACTCGTTTAATTTAGGCGGTCCGTAGATATCAATTCGCGATACGTTGCCCGCTAAGCCACAGCTTGCCAGTAGCCCCATCAGACCAAAAATATGGTCACCGTGCATGTGGGTGACAAAAATACGCCGAATCTGGCTAGACTTCAAATCACTTCTTAGAAACTGATGTTGGGTGCCTTCTCCACAGTCAAAAAGCCATACTTCGGCTCGCTGAGGTAAGCGCAGGGCGACGCTGGACACATTTCGTGCCCTAGTGGGGACACCGGAACTAGTACCGAGAAACGTAATTTGCAAGGGAATATTGGGGGGAATTGAAGAATACGGCAGCTGGCAAACCTCCCCTAATTATGCGCGACTGGGGTTGGGTTTGAGTGTGTCTTTCCTGGGTTCTACAGACAAAGCCCCAGGGCTGGGGTTGCCCCAACAAAATTTTTAGAACCGGTTTATCCGTCGCCACGGTGCCAACGCCAGCAGCCACCCATTGGCTGGGCAATGCTAAATCGACAGTCTGTCAGCGTGCTGATATACAAAAAACAGAGTTTTTACGGTCAATGCATCAAGATTTCCTGACTTTTTTTGCCTGCTCAGCAATCTAATTTGAATTGTAGACGCGTTAACTGGCAACCCTTAGGTAGTTTCACCCATGTCTTTAGCCATAAACTCATTCCAATTTAGTGAAGATTCATCACAAAAAAAAGTGTACTGATTGTTACAATATCCTACGGAGATTGAGTAGATGGTGCGCAACGCATTTTCGACCACCTCCAAATGAGAGATAAACGCAAAGTCAAAAGACTTCTAAAATCGGTTCCTAATCAGGGCCGATTTTTCTTTTAGTGAATTATTCTGAGCTGTCTAATGCCTGCTGGAGATACTTAATGAAGTGGTCGCTGGCCTGCTCGATTAGGGCCGGACGAATACGCTGTCGGTAGGTGCGGTTAAACACGCTGCCTTTAATCACATCCCGTTTAATTAGCAGATAGGCTCGAATACGTTCAGAGATTCGCGATCGCACCTGTGCGCCATTGACAATTATCCCCTTGGGCGCCAATGTTGCCCCAAACATGTCCACC
>CALBPH010000792.1 GCA_937899365.1 uncultured Leptolyngbya sp. | reverse complement strand
CCTAACCATGGGGGTTTGGGGAACTCGGAGGGACCCCAAGCAACACATTTACACACTTAACCAACCGCCCAAGCTATTGTCTCAGCTAAAACCATGAGCTTAATTTTCCCAAAAGCCCTAACCATCAAACCCCAGTTCCAGTCATCTCTCTTTCATACACAGCCGTTTGCCCGTCATCGTCGTCCTTATTTTTGGGTGACCCAAACGACCCACTCAAATTCTTCACCACAATGTACAAAATCGGTACTACAAATAGGCTTAAGAATGTCGCGACAAACATGCCACCAAATACCGCAGTTCCCAATGATTGACGACTGCCCGCACCCGCACCCGTCGCAATCACCAACGGGAAAATACTACTCAGGGTAGAAATCGCCGTCATCAAAATCGGGCGCATTCTTGACTGGGCAGCTTCCATCGCCGCTTTAGTAATTGACAGCCCCTGGTCCCGCAGCTGGTTGGCAAATTCCACAATCAAAATGGAGTTCTTACTGGCCAAACCAATCAACATCACCAAACCAATTTGGCAATACACATCGTTGGGCAGTCCACGCATGGACTGGGCTAACAGTGCGCCAAATACCGCTAGCGGTACCGCAAAGAGAATAATGACCGGGTCCACATAGCTCTCGTACTGGGCCGCCAAGACTAAGAATACAAAGATAATTCCTAGGCCAAAGATAATTGGGGCCTGACTACCACCCTCAATTTCTTCTAGGGCGCTGCCGGTCCATTCATAGCCAAGGCTGGCGGGTAGCACCTGACTAGCCACCTCTTCCATAGACTCAATGGCAACACCAGAACTGACACCGGGAGCGGCTGCGCCGTTAATTTCGATGGAACGGAACAGATTGTAATGGTTAATGGTCTGGGCTCCGGTGGTTTCGCTGAGACTGACCAGGTTACCCATGGGAATCATGGTGTCGTTATTGGAGCGCACGTAGAGTTTGTTGATGTCGTCTGGGGATGACCGATATTGTTGATCAGCTTGGACATAAACTCGATAGGTGCGTCCCTGGAGGGTAAAGTCGTTGACGTAGCGCGAGCCTAAATAGGTTTGTAAGGTGCCAAAGACATCGTCAATGTCCACATCTAGGGCTTTGACCTTATCGCGATTCACATCGATTTCGATCAGGGGAGAGTTAGCCGCGTAGGTACTAAACACCGCCTGTAGGTTTGGGTTTTGGTTGGCAGCGCCGAGCAGCCCAAACATAGTTTGCACCAGGCTATCGATACCGAGGGTGCCGCGCCGGTCTTGGAGCTGAAACTGAAAGCCGCTAAAGCTGCTCAGCCCCTGAATGGATGGGGGATTTACCGGAAACACTCTCGCTTCGGTAATGCCGGAGAACTGGCCAAACAGCTGACCGATGAGGCTAAAGGCGGTTACCCCCGGTGGGCGTTCTTCCCAGGGTACGAGTGTTGTAAAGACAACACCGTTATTGGCGGTATTACCGCTAAAGCCAAAGCCGCCGACGGCAAAGGTGGCTCGCACACCATCTTGGGCCAGGATAATATCTTCCACCTGGCTCATTACTTTGCTGGTCTGATTTAAGGATGAGCCTTCTGGGCCTTGGATTAGGGTAATGAAATAGCCTTGATCTTCGTCGGGTAAGAACGCGGAGGGCACGCTGTTGTAGAGCCAACCGGTTAATACCAGGGATGCGACAAAGGCGGCGAGGACGAAGATTTTGAACCGGTTAAGAATCTGAAGGGTATCGCCATACTGATTGCGCAGACTGTCTAAAAATCGGTTAAAGGGGATAAAGATTTTGTCGAGCCAGCCATGGCTGCCTGTGTTTTGTCGCAGCAGCAGCCCGGCCAGGGTAGGGGTGAGGGTGAGGGCGTTGAAGGTGGAAAGTGCGATCGCAAATGCAATAGTCAACGCAAACTGCCGATACAGCGCCCCGGTTGTGCCGGGGAAAAACGCCACCGGAATAAACACCGCCATCAGCACTAGCGATGTGGCAATGACGGCCCCCGTCAGCTCTCGCATCGACTCAATCGCCGCCCGCTTCGGTGGCATATTGCGATCTTGAATCTTCGAGGAAATATCTTCCACAACCACAATGGCATCGTCCACCACCATCCCTGTCGCCAGGGTCAGACCAAACAGGGTCAGACTGTTAATGGAAAAGCCAAAGATTTTGACAATGGCAAAGGTACCAATCAGCGCCACCGGGATAGTAATCGCCGGAATCAGCGTGGTGCGCCAATCCTGCAAGAAGAGATAAATTACCAGCACCACCAGGGCCACCGCCTGGATCAGCGTCCACACCACCCGAGAGAGAGACTGCTCAACAAACTCAGTAGTATCAAAACCAATGCCGTACTCCATCCCCTGGGGAAATTCGTCCGCCAGACCCGCCATGACGTCTTTTACCCCCTGGGCCACCTGCAAGGCGTTACTCCCTGGCAGCTGAAAAATCCCCAGTCCCACCGATTCGTTACCGCTAAATCGCAGAAACGTACTGTAACTCTCAGCCCCCAGCTCGGCTCGGCCCACATCTTTGAGTTTTACCAGGGCACCGTTCTCACCGGTTTGAATCACCAGCTCCTCAAACTCAGACACTTCCTGCAACCGACTGATCGCCCGCAGGTCAATCTGAAAAGTTTGGTCCTCCGGCGATGGCGACTGGCCAATTTGGCCAGCCCCCACCTGAATATTTTGCTCCCGTAGCGCATCAACAACATCGTCAGCCGTCAGGTCGCGACTGGCCAACCGCTGCGGATCTAGCCACAGCCGCATGGCATAGGTACGCTCACCAAAGATCACCACATCCCCCACACCGGGCACCCGTCGCAGGGCATCCACAATGTAGAGGTCGGCATAGTTACTCAAGAAAACATTATCAAAGGTGCCATCCTCAGAGAACAAACTCATGGCCAGCAGAATGTTACTGTTCTGCTTAGACACCACCACCCCGGTTTGGCGTACCTCCTCCGGCAGCTGGGGCTCTGCCAGGGTCACCCGGTTTTGCACGTCTACTGCCGCAATGTCCTTGTCTCGACTAGAGTCAAAGGTAACAACAATATTGCTAACGCCATTGTTACTACTGTTGGAGGAAATATAGCGCATCCCTTCAACACCATTAATCTCCCGCTCTAACACTGTGGTCACAGCCTTCTCAACGGTTTCGGCATCTGCACCAATGTAGCTAGCCGTCACATTAATCTGGGTAGGGCTAATGTCTGGATATTGGGCAATGGGCAAGGTGGGAATGCTCACCGCACCAATTAACAAAATAATGATGGCGCAAACGGTCGCAAAAACGGGCCGTTTAATAAAATAATTGACCATGGTGAGGGGTAGGGTAGGGGTTAGCCGTATACCAACCTTGGCTAAAACAATAAAAGAAGACTAGGAAAGCAAGAGACCATTAGCAGGTGCTCCATCAAGGAGCACTACTGGCATCAGCGGCCTCTTCCTGGGGTTCAATAGGCGCACCATCTTGCAAGTTTAAAATGCCCGTCACCACAATTTCTTCGCCCCGAGAGAGACCGTCTAACACCTGAAATTCGTTACCCTGCATGGAGCCGAGGGTAATGGGTCGCAGTTGAGCCACCTGCCCTTCGATGGGTGGCTGTCCGTCTTCTGGAGGCGGGGCATCGGCAGCCACATAGACAAAAGACTGTCCCCCTAAACGCGTAATCGCATTGGCAGGTACCAGCAGACCAGGGCGTTCGCCTAAAATGACGCGCACATCCACCCGCTGATTGTCTTGGAGAATACCGGTCCCGTTATCAAACTGGGCCTTGGCTAAAACCGTTTGGCTGAGGGTATCGGCCTGGGGAGAAATAAAGTTCAGGGACCCTGCGGCCACCGGAGCATCTGTCCCAAAGAGATACAGCTCCACCGGCATACCCAACTGAATCTGATCAAGCTGCTCAGCCGGAACATCAATCTCGAGTTCTAAGGTCTCATTTTGGGTAATGCTGGTCAGGGTACCGCCGGGTTGTACATAGTCCCCTAGCTCTACCGGGATATCACCCACCACACCAGCAATGGGAGCGGTTACGGTTTTATCGAGCAGATCTTCACGGGTGGCATCCGCCGTCGACTGGGACTGTTCTAAAAACGCTTCGGCCTGTCCCAGGCTCGCCTGGGCCGCTTCTATTTCTTCCTTAGCAGCGGATAGAGATGCAATGGCCGAGTCGCGATCGCGTTCCACCTCATCCAGCACCTGCTGCGACAAAGCCCCCGCGTCCACCAGTCGTTTTGTCCGAGCAAATTCAGTATTTTGCAACTTCACATCCGCTTCTATGCGAATGCGTTGGGCCACCAACGACTGTAGCTGGGCGCGGGAGTTATCCCGCGCCGACTGAGCGGCACTAACACTGGCCAACGCCGCACTCAGTTCCGCCTGGGACCGATCGGCACTCAGCTCCATAATCGGATCGCCCGCCGCCACCCGATCGCCCGATGACACGTAGATGCGAGTGATACGCCCATTGGCCTCGGGCTGCAAAACCACTCCGGCTTGAGCATCCAATGTCCCAACAAATGACGCCTGATCGCGCAGGGTAGTCGGCTGCATTAGCTCTAGGGTGACAGGCACAGCGCCCCCCATGGGCATACCGTCTGGGGAACCACCACCCCTACCCAACAGAATCCAAAGCGCAAAGCCCCCTCCGGCCAGAACTATCAGAGCAGCTAACCAAATCAACCAGTTACGCTGAGCCGGGGGTGACATGGAAGAAGAAGACTCCATCGCGGACGTTTCCTCAATTGTCGAAGGATTAGAGTGTGAAGTCATAAAAATGAACAACTAACAGGAATCGCTCTCAACGATCCTGGCCTGAATAGTTCTATATTATCGAACTTTACAAAGTTATACCAAATTCAAACAGCTAAATTAGCTTTGACAGTCTGTCGGAGGACTGTTGCTGACATAGAGAATGACCAATCGACTAAACGGGGACAGTGCCAGATTTTTTAGATTAGATCGCCTCGAGAAGCAGCAACGCCGTTAGATTAACTAACGTACCAACCAGAAAAGTGCTAACCCAAACACCACGGCTCAGCACAACGAACGCCCTAATGACGTTAAACAGTCACAACAAAATTGTCTTTAAACCTATGGAGTGATAAATATCAGCCTAAGAAAACTCTCCGTACAACAAAAAACGCGACTTGTGCAGGTTGAAGTATGATAAGACGCCTAATACCGACAGGTACCATGCTTGTTAAGGTCCACCATAGCGCATATCTGTTTTTTTATGGGTCTGTTTATCTATAGAGCGCCATGAACAAAATTCATATGGAAAATCACCTAAGCACACCTGATAAATTGGACAAAATGGCGTCAGCGGTTAAGACCCGATGGGTTAACGTTTCAAACCCCTAATTTTTATCTATACGTCTGGACTACCCTAAGTGTCGCGAGTGTGATGGCCATCGTCGCCGCTGGAGTAGCTTAGCTGCAAAAACGTTCAAGACAGCCTAGATCAAGACAGCCTAACCTAAGCAGGTAATCTGCATTAGGTGTTTTCTATGATCATGGCGTCTAAGCTGGCGCAGCGCCCCTGGCAAGAGTTTTGGGCTGGGGCCCGGCAAACTATCCCCCTAATTGTTGGTGCCATTCCGTTTGGAATTATTTTTGGCACCCTGGCACAGTCTAGCGGTCTCTCCTTTGCTGGGGCAATCGGGATGTCAGCCATTGTCTTTGCTGGTTCATCCCAGTTTATTGCCCTGGGTCTGCTGGCGACCGGTACTCCCCTGGGCATTATTGTCCTCACCACCTGGGTCGTCAATCTGCGGCATCTGCTCTATGCCGTCAGTCTCGTTCCCTATGTCAAACATCTCAGCCAGAGCTGGAAGCTGCCCCTGGGCTTTTGGCTTACCGATGAAAATTTTATGGTGGCGATCCAACGCTACCGTCACGACGATCCGTCTCCTTACAAACACTGGTTTCAGCTTGGTTCGGCTCTGGCAATGTATACCAGCTGGCAGCTGTGCACCCTAATGGGGCTTACCCTCGGTGCCGGCATCCCCAACGCCGATGCCTGGGGGTTAGATTTTGCCATGGTCGCTACGTTTATTGGCATGACTATCCCTTATCTGACTAATCGGCCCATGGTGGCGACAGTCGTCGTCTCGGGTATGACAGCCCTACTGGCCCAAGGGCTACCCCATCAGTTGGGACTGATGGTAGCTGCGATCGCAGGCATTCTCACCGGACTCGTCACTGAAAATCATCTGGAGAAAAGCGATGACTAACGAAATAATGCTGCTCGGCGGAATGACCCTAGTCACCTTTTTGATCCGCTATCCACTGCTGGCCATGAGCGGTCGGCTTACCCTCCCACCTCGTCTATTACAGGCTCTCAATTATGTTCCTCCGGCGGTGTTGACGGCGATTATTGTCCCTACTATTTTTATGAACGGGAATAGTCTCTGGCTGGGTGTGGATAACCCTCGTCTGATGGGGTCACTGGCTGCCATCGGCATTGGTCTGTGGAGAAAAAATCTGTTGCTAACTATTCTGGCGGGAATGGGGGTTTTTCTCTTTTGGCAAGGGGTTTTCGGTTAGAGAACCGCCTAAGGCGAGACAGGACTCATCTCTAGCCGTTCCAATTTGATGATTTTAGCGACACCATCAACAACGTTCCAAGACACACTGTAGTCACTGACTTGCATAGTCCACCGCTGCCCGTCTCGTCCGTCTTTGCCCCGTTTATACCCTGGGCGTGGGTCCTGGGCTAAGGTTTCTTCAATCAAACGGCGGAGTTTTTCTGGCTCAAGATCATCAGCTAAAACAGAGTTTGCTGCCTGACTCCAGCGTACTGGCAGCAAACTCTCTTGCTTGCTCGTCCAGGCGGCCTCGGCGTCTGCAATTGCATCGGCATAGGGCACATAGGGTTTAATATCAATTACCGGGGTCCCATTCAAAAAATCGCCCCCCTGCACTCGTAGCTGTAACGTTCTCTTTTGCGCGGTTATACCCACCAGCCTGACGGCACTCATCCCCACGGGGTTAAGGCGATTGGGGCTGCGCGTTGCATATACACCGACACTCTTATTTCCCCCCAAGCGTGGCGGTCTCACGAGGGGTTTAAAATCACCGTAGGACTGTCTGTGAAAAACAAAGAGTACCCAAAGATGAGAAAATTCTTCAATGCCACGGAGTGCTAATTTATTCTCTTCTGTGGCATCAAAAACAATATCGGCATAGGCTGAAGCCACCAATCCAGCTTGTCGCGGAATACCAAAGCGGTCAGGATAGCAGGATTGAATATGGGCAATGGGGGTGAACGTAACCGCCTCGGCAACCATCGAATAGCTGAATCAAAAACAATCCAAGCATACTATCTTCCCTAGCCATCGACGGCTGCATATCGCCAAGGGAGAGACTACGCCAACAATGACTTTCCCCAATCGCTTTCTCAATTCGTTAAACCAATTCAAAATAGACAATTCTGTAGGGAATCAACCTCACAGCACGTGACACCTTGTAGATGCTCTCCGATACCGGGCACTATCAGCCATGATTTCGTATCCCCAATGGGACCGCCATATATAAAAAGGGCCATACCCCAGGGAGTATGGCCCAATCCAAATTCAAACAGTCAGGGCTCCTGGGAACCCTGCAAATTTATCCAATTGAGTTTGCCCAGTCCTTTGCCCAGTTCAAATTCTGATGTACATCCTCAATGGTGGCCGCTTCAGAATAGAGACGCAGCACTGGCTCAGTGCCACTAAAGCGAATCAGCAACCAGCTGCCATCGGCCAGACTGAACTTATAACCATCAATGGACAAAACATTGTCCACCGCCTTACCCGCGACTTCACTGGGGGTTGCATTCTGCAAACTCTCCAGTAGCTTGGCCCGCACATCCATATTGGCCAGGGGCAAATCGATCCGGTCGTAGGAGCCTTCAAACCCAGTTTGCTGCCGCAAAGATTGGTTTAGCTGACCAAAGTCTTTACCACTTTTGACCACAGCTTCCAAAAGATACAGGGCCGACAGCAGTGCATCCCGCTCAGGAATGTGATGGCCATAGCCGATGCCGCCGGACTCTTCGCCACCGATCAACACCTGGGCTTCGAGCATACGGTCAGCAATGTATTTATAGCCAATGGGTGTTTCATGTACCGATAACCCATGCAGTTCGGCTACTATATGCATCACGTTAGACCCACTGATGGTTATGATGACTTCCCCTGCAAACCCACGCTGGGCTTTTAGATGATCGATCAAAATGGGAATCAGCACCTGGGAGCTGAGAAACTCACCCTGGCCATCCATCCCAGCCACGCGATCGCTGTCGCCATCGAAGATAATACCGACGGTTACCCCCTCAGCACCGGACTGATAGCGATCTTTAACCGCCTTGTAAAGCTTAGGAATATATTTGGGCAGAGGCTCCGGTGCCCCCCCTTCAAACAGCGGATCGGCGTCGCCGTTGATTTCATGAATGGGCATTCCGAGGATTTTCTCAAAACCGCCCGCCGCTGACCCGTGCATGACATCGGCAAAAACGGTCAAATTGCCATCGGCAATGGCTGCCCGAATAGCGTCAATATCTACCATGCTCTGCAATGCCTGGCAGTAGCTGGGCCAGGGATCAAAGCTGGTGATGGTACCCGCTGACTCAGCCACGGGTTTGCCTTCACCCAGCATCGCTTCAACTTTTTTAGTGACGTCTGGGGGCACTGACCCACCAAAGGCTCCTTTTACCTTTAACCCCGAATAGGCGGCGGGGTTATGGCTGGCGGTAATCACGATGGCCCCCAGGGCTCCTTTTTCATGGGCGGCCCAGCTAAAGGCGGGGGTGGGCGCAAAGCACTCGGACAGCAGCACGTCGTACCCAGCCTGGGCCACCGCCTCGGCTGCGTGGCCGGCAAATTCGGGCGATAGAAACCGGCGGTCGTAGCCCACAATCACGGTGCGACTGCCGTTGCTGCCGTAACATTCTTCTAGAACCTTGGCGGATAGGGCGGCCACCAGGTCTACTCGTTCAAAGGTAAAGTCGGCGGCAATCATGCCACGCCAGCCGTCTGTACCAAATTTAATCGATTTACCTACAAATACCGATGGAGATAATACAGCTGCCATAATAATTTCAGTAATGCAATGCCTAAGGAATACACAGATGCAATCGGGGATCCTGGATGAATCCCTCCGCAGTTTAAACAGTGACCTTAGTAAATGCTAGAGGGTAGAACTCAATAGCATCGTGTTTTTTGAACTTAGCCTTACTGAAATAGACTGACTAGGGCCAAAAGAGTTGCCTAGTCGTGCCAACCAGCCATTAGCGATGGCAATAATGGCACTGGGAAGCTGGCCGGGAACTGACTATATGGATAGGCCCTCAATGGTAAAGGGAGCGTCAGCATATAGTTCGATCATGGCGATATTGCTCATGTTCTCTAGCTTTAGAATCTGCAAAGGCAGAAGGGCAGTTTCTGAACTATCGGGCCACCGAAATGCTTTATCGCTGTGGATTTTGAGCACCTTACCACTGCTTTCTAGAACCTTAAGCACCATGGGCTGAGTGCAGCGACCCCACAGGCAAAAAGAATCAATGGATTTGTCGATGGCAATGGAGAGACGGTTGTCGTTACCCGTCGGCATAATGACCCGCTGGCCCGCTTTGCCCACAAACCGTGGATTGGATGGGACGATTGCGATCGCACATCCGAAACTCACGTCAGTTAGTTGGCTGGTCACCATTTCCAAGGGAGCCAAGCTCTGAAAATCAAATCCCGTAGGAACATCGGTAATTTTCAATATATCTGCCTTTAATGTATCGGCAGTATTTAAACAGTCAATATTGAGGGCAAACACGGATTGTCTCCTAAGCGGTTACTTTTCGCTACATGAGCGGACTCGGTGATTCCTTACCTATCTACATGAAATTACAGCGACAAATAACAGCAAAACTAATGTTTATCAGCGAAATGAGAATCATATGCACCCTACGTTAAGGATGCACGTATAAAACCAGATTGAAACGTTAGGTATATAAAGAAACTAACGAACATAGGCTTACAACGTTGAAATATCGGTAAAGCCTCTGGCAACGGGAATACACACCATAAAGTTACGACCTATTTCCCTGGGTAAATGCCTATCAGTATTTACCGAGAGACCACACCAGACTAGTGTGATAACCTAGTTTGGTAACAGCAGCAAGCCATACAAACGCTTCAAATATAATTTGAGTGCATGAGTAAAGGCTTAGTGGTAGCTGAGACGGGATGTAGCGCAGCTTGGTAGCGCACTTCGTTCGGGACGAAGGGGCCGCTGGTTCGAATCCAGTCATCCCGATTTTTAAGTCATCCAGCCAGCGTCCCTTCGACCGCTGGTACTCTATCGAGAAGCTAGACTACGAATCCAGTCATCCCGATTTTTAAGTCATATAACCAGCATCCTTTAAGCCGCTGGTACTCTATCGAGAAGCTAGACTACGAATCCAGTCATCTCGATCTTTTAGGCCATAGGGTCGGGGTCTATCAAAGTTAGACCACCAATGGGTATTGAGAAGATGAACTTCGAATCCAGCTATTCCAGCCTTAACAGCAGTCGCAACTATGTCCTTGTAATCTCAACTAGCATCCCTGACTTATGCTAATGGGGTAAATGTCAACTAAAAACCTGATGTCCTAATACTTGAAGCCAACTGGCGGTGTCCCCACAAATCCGTAAAAGCCACAAGCTAAGAACGTGTAGATAACACCAGTAAACCAATTCCTCACACAACGCTGGCAACGAGTATTGCGCTAATAAAAGCGTCATAACATAAATTTAGCATCCTCAGGATAAAAATGAGTAAGCTATGTTACCAACCTTACTCAACAGGTATACCGCAAGCTCAGAAGCCTGGAACACAAGGCTTTCATCTCTACGACAAATTACTTACGGATATCTGCTAAACACCTAATCTTAGTAACCATTGTAACAATTGCCCTTGATGGGTTTCAGTGTGGTCCATAATTCTCAGCTGCCAACGACCATGTATCCCTTGATTCATTAACCGGCTCAACGCTGGCGTAGTTTCAAAGGTATAAGTTTTACGCAGCTGAGTCTGTCGTCCCAGGGTGCGCCCCTGCAACAGCACAGACATTCCCTGGGGGGTAATGACTGAAATGGATAAATCACCCAAAAATCCATGGCGAATATCCACATAAACCTGAATATCTTGCACCTTGCCATGCTGATTAATCGTAATTCCTGCCCGTTGCATAGCCGTCCTATCAGCGGGGATGGTCAGGGTTACGGCACTGGTCTGCTCAATGGTTTTACTCAGCCGTCGCTTGGCTAGGTGGCGATCGCGAGAGGCCTTGACCGCTTCATAGGCGTTCACCTTACCGTAGCCAAACCAGCGGGAATGACCACGGTTGTCATAACGGCCATAGGTTAACCCCAGCTGAGGGTCAGGGCTATCATCTTCAATTTTATCGGCGGTATCCTGCAAAATTTGCTTAACATCTCCAGCTGTCAGATCTGGATTGGCCGATAGCATCAGCCCCACCACCCCGGCCACCACCGGACAGGCGCTGGACGTGCCCCCAAAACCCCTGGAGTTGCTACTGCAGCTGTAGCCAGATCCACCGGTGCGGTCAGAAGTTGTCATCCCCAATCCATCCAAGGCACCCTTAATGGGCGGCCCCGTTTCCACCTGGCCCACATTGGGTAGCGCCATACTGGGGGCGCCATTGTTACTGGGGGCGGCCACCGATACATGCTTCCCCCAGTTGCTATAGGCCGCCTTACGGTTCAAGCTGGTGCTGGCCGACACGGTAATCACGTCTGGATGCATGGCAAAACCGCCAAGCCACTGGGTAACCCCCTTAAGAGCGTTCCTAGGCCAACCCAGCTCTCGCACCTTGCCATTTAAGGGACGATTAGCATTACCCGCTGAAAAAAGCACAACACAGCCCTTACCGTTACGCCCCTTGGTAGCGGCCTGATTAATGGCATTGCGCTGACGTAGGGATAGGGGGAAATACACCGCTGCGGGAGACCAGCTGCAGGAAATCACCGAGGCACCCTGCTCAATCGTCCATTCAAACAGCTGCTCAATCGACTCATCATCCAAATAGCCCGTGGTTTGAATCGGCATAAAACTACAGCCTGGAGCCACACCGACCACACCGCTGCCGGTTTCCTCCGCCACGGCCAACCCGGCCACCGCCGTGCCATGGTTTTCATAATCCTGGCTAGGCATGGGTAGCCCATCTCGATGCTTGAGATCCCAAGGTGCCACCAGTTTGCCCATGCCCTGCAAGTCGGGATGATTGAGATCAAAGGCATCATCGGTGATTGCAATTACCACCGAACGACTACCACGGGTAATATCCCAGGCTTTTTCTGCCGCAATATGGGAATTTACCGCCAACCCACGACCACCCTGATGCTGCAGATGCCACTGCTTACTGTAAAGCTGATCCTTGGGGCGATATAGCGGCGCGGTGGACACCACCACGTTGGGTTCTGCCACCAGTACCTGGGCATAGCGCATTAAACGGTTGGCCAGCTTTACCGGATTTTCCACCGCGGCCTTATCAACTCGAAAAATATAGGTGCGCTCTGCCCCGGCCAACCCTTTCTCACGAATCAACCCCAGCTCCTTTGCCAGTTCATCAATGGTTCGTAGAGGAAATCCCGTCGAAAACTGCACCGTAATTTGCTCAAGCAAATAGAGATGGGTATTGGGACTAGCTGCCAATTCATAAACATGGCTGGCAAACTTGACACGGTCTATCTGTCGAGCCTGTTGCAGACAGGTCTCTAGCTGTTGCCGACGCACCTTAAAGGCTATCAGCTGTCCCCTTGCCACTGATTTGGCAGCCAAGGGACGCCACAGGGTCTTGAGCTGCTCAATTAGGGCATCCTGCTGCGTTAGGTCTTCACATCGAATCGTCAGCCAATCGGGGACCTTATGGAGCCGTAGCTCCTCGCCACCGCGCTGCAAAATCAATCCTGTTTGCGCTGGGTTGACTCCCTGTAAGCTTTCTCCTGCAGTCATTTCAGATATTTCACGGATAGTATCCACTTTGACAATAGGCACAATGCCTGAAAATCTAGGACGGGTGTATTGATAACCTCTGTAACGATATATTAGGGTTTGAAAACTAACGCACCGCCATAGGGCAAATCGTTACGCTTTGTTATCCTGCCTTGTCATCAATTTAGTTGGCTCCATGGTTTCCTTATCGCGCATCATCCAACCAAGTACGTTCTCCTTGTTGGGAGCAGCCGCCAGCCTAGCTCTGATGTCTGTCCCAACGTCAGCCGCGGAGACCGCTAAAGAAACGGTACTACAACAACCCACACTTTTAGCCCAAGTAGACATGGATAGTCTAGGGCTAGACGCTGGGGAGAACCTGCTGGCGGAGGCGGAAGCTGCCATTGACAGTCAAAACTATGATTTGGCCATCCGTAAGCTACAAGCAGCCAGAGAAAATCTAAATCAAACCTCCACTAGCTATCAGGAAATCGCTGCCGCATTTACGGGCATTGATGCTGATATCAGTGGCGCTCTGCGGACCAATGCTCGAGACGCAGCTCAGATGCGTGACCTGGCCACGCTGCGTCAGGCCCTCATCTACCGCGCCCAGGGGCAAGCTGAGCTGGCTGTGCCGCTGCTGGTAGAGATTGTACAAAGCCAGGGACCTGCTCGCGATCTGGGTTTAGATTCATATCGACAGCTGTTTGAATTGGGCTTTGTTAGCCGTCCCTATCGGCGCACCGGTTCTGAAGACCCAAGTGCAGCGGTAGCCGATGTGGCTCGCCCCCTTAACCAGGACGATAGCCCCACCGGTATCAGAGCTGCTGAACTCTTGATGGCAGAAGCTGAGGGGGCCTATGCCGCCGCTGACTACGCTACGGCCGCAGACCGTTTGCAAAGTGCCCGGAAAACTTTAAATACCTCGTCTAGCCACTATCAGACCCTGTTCACGACGTTTACAGGGATTGACAGTCGCGTTAGCAATGAGATGCGTCAAAAAGCCCTAGAGGCGGCTGAGCTTCGGGATCAGGCCACATTACGATTGGCCCTTGCCTATCAAGCACAGCAGCAGCCTACCCTGGCAATTCCACTACTGGTGGAGGTGCTGGGTAGCCAAAACCCTACCCGCGCACTGGGCAAACAAGCATACGATCAGCTGCTCGAAATCGGGTTCGTGGCACAGCCCTATGTTGAAGCAGAGGAGACAGCAACCACCACAGAGCCCTAGACGATAGACGGGGACTTAACTCCGTGAAATTCGCTCTGATGCCGTGGGGCTGATGGCCACTGATTCGGCACAATTGGTCTTAGGCTTTTGGGCGTTGGCAAACCTGGGCATGGTTTTATCTGCAAGATGTTGGCATAGGGCGTTCCTAACAAATGGGTGCATTGCTTAAATTGGCAACAGCGCATTTCGAGATGCCGGTTGCTCAACTCAGACTACTGCTACCCTATTGCTTTAGTCAGACATAGAATACTTTAGTCAGGCATAGAAGTCAGGCGTAACGTTCATTGACAGACCAACACCATGATTCCTGCAGACCAAGTAGAGCAATTAATCAAATCCAAGATGCCTGATGCCAAGGTCATTGTCCAAGACCTGACAGGCACCCAAGATCACTATCAGGCTACGATTGTATCCACATCGTTTGAAGGCCTTAACCTTATTAAGCAGCATCAGCTGGTTTACGGAAGCGTAAACGCAGCAATGGCCTCTGGCGATCTCCATGCCCTAACCCTCAAAACCTTTACCCCTGACGAGTGGGCCCAGCAGACTTAATGCCACCTGGCAGACAGTCCGATAAGATCATTGAAACAACTGCTGTTGCCGGTCTTCGGAATGAATCAGTCTGTGATGTACTGACCAATGGTGGTTATCGCAGGCGGGCCTATCCCTTTATAATCGACAGCAGCAAATAATTAGCCCAATCATTGAGTGCTGTAACCATGTCTCCAGACGTCAAAGAAAAAATCGACAGCTTGGTCACATCCAACAAAATTCTTGTGTTCATGAAAGGCACCAAGCTGATGCCCCAGTGTGGCTTTTCTAATAATGTGGCTCAGATTCTTAACTCCTTAGGGGCGCCTTACGAAACCATTGATGTCCTATCGGACTATGACATTCGCCAGGGCATCAAGGAATATTCCAACTGGCCAACTATTCCCCAGGTTTATATCAATGGGGAGTTTATCGGTGGTTCAGACATCATGATCGAGCTGTATCAGAATGGGAAGCTTCAAGAGATGGTTGAAGTCGCCCTAGCGTCTTAAAAGATTAAAGATTTTCAAAATTCCATAGATTTGAAGGCGCATCCGCTGGGGATACGCCTTCTGTAATCGCGTTGAAATCACGTCGTTGACTATGTTTTGAGTGGCGGCCCCTGAAAATGGCCGCCACTCAAAACACTATCGATAATCTGGCTCTGGCTGGGGTTGGGCTACGGCAAAGTTTGAGGTGTCAAACATAAATCGATTGACTTCCTCCTCTAAACGATGGACCAGGTAAGGCTCTAGGGCATCGGCATGGCGGAGAGCCGCCAGGTAACCGGCAACATAGCGCCGCAGATCATCGGAACGGTAACCACGGTTCCACTGATCTACTAGGGCATCTGTAATTCTCTGGTAATAGCGAATTGATTTTGCGTCTTGAAGCATGGTGTATGGGTCTCCTCTATACCGATCACTCGGGACCAATCTGCTATCGCTGCGGGTTAGTTAAATAATGGTGGGTTTGTGGGTGTACTTTCTGCTAAATAACCGACATTTATCTGAGGGGGCTGCAGGGGGCAGGCTTATGTAGTGACGAATCAAAAAGAGTAGGAACGTGAATTGAAGGGGTAGATACAGTAATGTCCACTCTCGAGTTCGGATGTTTATGTAAACTTTTTTTGTTTTTTCCGTACTCTCTCTAAGATTTTATCAGCTTAGCTAGGGGCAGTTATATTTTCTTTTGCAAATGTATAGGGTTCACTCAGTGGGTTTACGTGACTGAGTGGTAGCTATGTACTTGCAGCTATGGGTATCTACACAAAGCTCAGATAAGAATACGGATGCATTCCCCGTAGCCGCAACTACAAAATATTCTTAAGGTCTTTGATACTGTTCTACGAGAGTGTTATGAAGCCTGGGCTTCTTGGTTAGCTGTGGCCTCTACGTGTATTCAAATTATCGAGGGTAATCCCCATCTGCGATCGCTACTTAGTTGGCATCTTCAGCAGGCAGGTTATCGAGTCAATCAGTCTGCTGACATGATGCGGGCGAAGGAAACCTTTCAGACAGCCCAACCTAACCTAGTCATTATGGAAACGGAGCTGGCGGATGGCAGCGGGTTGGAGCTTTGTCAGTGGCTACAGCAGCGGGGACGTCCGCTGATTATGATCCTCTCTGCCAAATCGGGGGAACCGGATGTGGTGGCGGGGTTACAGGCAGGGGCTGACGATTATCTCAAAAAGCCTTTTGGCATGCAGGAGTTTTTGGCTCGGGTAGAAGCGTTGACCCGACGCAACCGTAAGATAACGGCTCCAGTGTCCCTGACCTATGGCGATTTAAATATTGATCTGGTGCAGCGGCGGGTGCGGTTTAAGGAGCAGTTTATTGACCTGACACCCCAGGAATTTAGCCTGATTTATGTGCTAACCCAGGCTGAGGGTTCGCCCCTAAGTAGAGCTGACCTATTGCGGCGCGCCTGGCCCGATGCCATTGATAATCCACGCACCGTCGACACCCACGTGCTGTCACTGCGCAAAAAAATTGAGGTTGATCCTCGCCAGCCTAATGTGATTCAGACGGTTCGGAATGTCGGCTACCGACTTAATATTGAGCGCATCCAAACGACTAACGGTCATCATCCCGTTGGGATAGGTGCTGTTAATGCCATTAATGCAGTTGGATAGCGGGTTGGGGGTGCCATAGCAGCCGTAGGCGTCCCAATCATCATCGGTTTGGTGGGCAATGATGTCCTGTTTTAGGGCCAGCCAATCTACCTGGTCGACGGGCTGATAGCTGATTTTCTTACCCTGGTGCAAATAGAGAACATGGGTGGCCCAGTCAGCCAAGAAATCTAACTGATGGTTGACCATGACCACGATGCTGATGTGATCTGGGCTGGCTACGTAGGTGAGCAGGTGCAGCGCATACCCCATGTCCTGGGCAGAAGTGGGATCCTCGGGCAGCAGAATATCTGGCTG
>CALBPH010000791.1 GCA_937899365.1 uncultured Leptolyngbya sp. | reverse complement strand
TGGTACCAAACGCTGTTTGGGCTGACGGTCATAGCCGTAGTTCCAATCGGGGCGCTTTTGCCCGGCACGGCGGCCATAGATCCGCACTCAGACAATGCCTTGAATTGGGAACTGTCGCAGGTATTGCTTGAGCTGGGGCACCACCTGACGTCGGGGCGGACAGACGGGCGCATCAATCATGATGTGCAGCCGCTGGTCACGCATTAACAGTTGCACCCGGATGCCGCCGGTGGATAGCTGCTCGTCGAGATCTGGATTGAGCTGTTTGGTGAGGCTGTAGGCAATGGCGGGTAAATCGCCCTGCTCGCCCCAATCCTTGGGGTGCCAGCTGCTCTAATAGCGGTGCGATCGCATCGATAATTACTGTTTCAGATCCTCGGGTGGCCGCCGCCGGGTCCTCCCCTGGAGAGGTGACCACTTGCCCCGCCGCCAGGGGTTGGCAAACCAGGTGCAGGGTGGAGTCTTTGATCTCGGGCAGCAGACTGACATCTAAGGGCAGCAGTGCCTGATTCAGCAGCCGGGCAATGGAGGCCGTATCGCCCCAGCGGCTCCATTCTTTTAAAATTTCCTCATCCGGCGTTAGGTCTACCCGCAGCCGCCAGTCGGGGGAGTCTTCCCCCAGTACCTGCACTGAAATTACCGCATCTTGAAACTGGGTCAGTTTCAGGTCCCGCAGCCGCTGGGCCGTGGGTTCGGCGATCATGGCCGGGTCAGGGCTATAGGCGGCGCGACATAAAATCCATAGCCGATTAATCAGCTCTCGGCTGGGGTCAACCGTCACGGTGGCCGCTGCCGTAATCACCCCTTGGGCCCGCTTGGCCTTCCCTCGGATGGCGTTTACCTCCACATCCTCCCCCTCATCCAGGGCGCGCAGTGGTTGGCGTAGGTAGCGTGCGATCGCATCTGGGTCGCCTTTACGGGCCAGACTGGCATTAGAGAGCACAATGGCTGAGGTGGCATCATCTAAATACCCAATGCCCGAGGTCAAATGGGCAGTTGAACGCTTCACCTCATCGAGGTCCGTACTGGATTCCACCAGCTGCTCTAAATGACGCTCCAGACGATTTAAATAAATGGGCGTGGACCAGTCAGGCTTTTGCTCCTCTGAGCGACCACTATAAAAATAGAGCTGATAAATTTGTGGAAAATCCTTAATTAGGGATGCGTTGCGGTCTGGTTCCAGTAGCGATCGCACCAACCGTAACAAAACATATTCCCGGTCCAACCCAGCCGCAGACTGGGCATAAACGTGCAAAATATTGCCCCTGAGCTTAAGCTGCAACTGACAGCTGGCGTTGTTAACCACATCCTCAAGCCAGGGCAGCAACGCCGTAGGATCTAACGTCAGTGGCTGATCAGATTTTAAGTGACTGAACATAGACCTTCAGATCCCATAACAGTTTGACAACCAAAATACTTCGACCGCAAAAATGTAGTCTTCTAGGTAGGTTTAGTCAAGTTGCTACTTAGGGATAGCATAAATGGAGAAAAACCAACCCACAAAACCTTGCCCCATCAACTCCCCCAGAGTTAGCGTATGCCGCTATTTGAGTTGCATACGGACCCATACCTACCCACATCAGTTCCGCTTACCGTTGTGAACATAAATAAGTTTATGAACATAGTTCGCAACATTCGCAACATTCGCGCCAGAACCACACTAGGGGAATATCAGCAGCTGCTAGGTTGGCAATAGAGCTTTCTCTAACGAAAATATAGAGGCAGCGCTGGCGAATAAACGCCGACCGTGATAATCCCTAAAGTTGCTATACGTTTACTACGAGCCCCATACTTATGCAACCTTTTCGTGAAAAAAACACCCAAAATACCGTCAACGACCTACCATTTACGTTGATTTATAATCCCCAGATTGCCTTAGCCCTAGCCACTTTGCCCTGTTTGGCGCTGCTGATTGTGGGTCACACCCTCAGCTACTGGTTAATGCAGTTTGGCCTGGCCAGTGAAGAGATATTTCGAGGGATTCAACTTCCCGTGCTCGATCCCGATCCCCAACGACCTTTATAAACATTTTCGCCGATCATCCGATCAGAACATGTCTTGTAGCGTCCGAAAGCCTCTACAATTTTCTCGGAGATCGGCAATCTCCGTCTTTCAGTCGTTACTGCTGACGTTGAATGAGTCCAACTGTTTCCTACCAAGATGATATGGTCCTAGCGAAATCCGATAGCCTCTCTGTTCCAGAGGCGTCTGAAACGTTTTTAAGGCACCGCTTAATCGTAGTGGAACGCATTTGGGAATCCGTTTTAGAAGCTGAATGTGGCAGCGACCTGGTGAGCCTGCTCAATAATATTCGCCGTCTATGTGCGCCAGATGGACAGGCAGATACGGCCCTCGATAATGCCAATGCTTTGCAGCTAATCGAGCAGCTCAGCCTAGAAGATGCCATTCGTATGGCCCGAGCCTTTGCCCTCTATTTTCAGCTAATCAACATTGTTGAGCAGCATTACGAGCAGCAAGACCAGCGCAAACATTATCAAGCTGTGTCAGATGGTATGGGCAATGGGGGGCAAAACTCCACATCGAAAAAGTCTTCTGGCAATGGTGAAACCTTTCTCAAAAAACTGGTCAGCACTGATGTGGGCAACGTGGCCCAAGATCAGCGGGGGACAGGCACGTTTCATTGGCTATTCCCTCTCCTAAGTCAGCTCAATGTTCCCCCGAGACATATCCAAAGACTGATCGATCAGCTGGATGTGCGCCTAGTGTTTACCGCCCATCCGACCGAGATTGTTCGTCATACCATCCGTGACAAACAGCGTCGTATTTCGAGCATCTTTCGGAGTCTGGATCTGGCCGAAGAGCAGGCGAGGCTGCGTGAACAGGCCTCATCTTGGGAAATTACTCAGCTTCAAGAACAGCTAACCGAAGAGATTCGCCTCTGGTGGCGCACGGATGAATTACATCAGTTTAAGCCATCGGTTTTAGATGAAGTCGACTTTACCCTGCACTACTTTGATG
Organism: uncultured Leptolyngbya sp.; assembly: GCA_937899365.1. Classification (GTDB taxonomy): domain Bacteria; phylum Cyanobacteriota; class Cyanobacteriia; order Phormidesmidales; family Phormidesmidaceae; genus Leptothoe. The sequence goes on along the minus strand of CALBPH010000791.1, from coordinate 4,568 downwards.
TGGTGCTGTTTGAAGCTATTCCCGAGTTATATCAGCGCTTTAACCGTGCCCTGAGCAATACATTTCCCGGTCTCAAACCGCCACGCCATCGCTCTTGTCGGTTTGGCTCTTGGGTTGGTAGCGATCGAGATGGCAACCCGTCGGTGACACCCCAAATCACCTGGAAGACGGCCTCCTACCAGCGCAATTTGGTGCTGGAGAAGTACATGGCGTCGATCCGTAAGCTCTCTGGATTGCTAAGCCCGTCGCTGCACTGGAGTGAGGTGCTGCCCGGTCTGTTGGAGTCCCTAGAACAGGACCGCTTGCAAATGCCTGACGTTTACGAGGCATTTGCCATTCGCTATCGTCAAGAGCCGTACCGTCTCAAGTTGGCCTATATTGAAGAGCGCCTGGTCAATACCCACAAACGCAGCCAAAAGCTTTACAACGGTGACTACCTACAAGAGGGCGACACCACCGCACCCCCTGGCACCCTCTATGAGTCTGGCGATGACTTCTTAGCCGAGCTAGCGCTAGTCCATGGAAGTTTGAAGGAGACTGGGTTAGTTTGTCGAGAGCTAGATATTCTACTGAGCCAGGTGGAAATCTATGGTTTTAGTTTGGCCCAGCTTGATATTCGCCAAGAAAGCACACGTCATTCAGACACAATCCACGAAATTACTGAATACCTACAGTTTTCGACGCTCTACAACGATCTGTCAGAGGCTGAAAAGGTTGAGTGGCTGACGAACGAACTGAGTACCCGGCGGCCTCTGATTCCAACGGAGCTGCCCATTTCAGACAAGGCGAGGGAAACCGTAGCCACCTTCCACATGGTGCGAAAGCTGCACCAGGAATTTGGTCAGGATATTTGTCGCAGCTATGTGATTAGCATGAGCGATCACGCCAGCGACATTTTGGAAGTGTTGCTGTTGGCAAAAGAAGCGGGTTTATATGACCCGGCTACCGGCATTGGCAGCCTGGGCATTGTGCCCCTGTTTGAAACCGTAGAAGACCTGCGTCGTTCCACAGCGGTGATGGAAGAGCTGTTTGAACTGCCCTTGTATCTGTCAATGCTAAGGGGTGGTTATGGGGACAGTGACCAGAGAGAGCCCGCGCTTCAAGAAGTGATGCTGGGGTATTCCGATAGCAACAAGGATTCTGGATTCCTTAGCAGCAATTGGGAAATCCATAAGGCCCAGCAGTCCCTACAAAAAGTCACCGACAAGTACGATGTTTCCCTAAGGATTTTCCATGGTCGTGGGGGCTCGGTGGGGCGTGGCGGTGGTCCGGCCTACGAAGCTATTTTGGCCCAGCCCGGTCGCAGCATTAATGGACGCATTAAAATCACGGAGCAGGGAGAGGTTTTAGCCTCTAAGTATAACCTCAAGGACTTAGCCCTCTATAACTTGGAAACGGTGACAACGGCTGTGGTGCAGGCTAGTCTGCTAAGCAACAGCTTTGATGAGATTGCTCCGTGGCACGAGATTATGGAGAAGCTGGCGGTCCGCTCCAGACAGCACTATCGGGCGCTGATCTACGAAGATCCTGAGCTGGTGGAGTTTTTCCATCATGTCACCCCGATTCAAGAAATTAGCCAGCTCCAGATTAGTTCTCGTCCCTCCCGCCGGGGTGGCAAGAAAGATTTACCCAGTCTAAGGGCCATCCCCTGGGTGTTTAGTTGGACCCAGGCCCGGTTTTTACTGCCCTCTTGGTACGGTGTTGGCACCGCGTTAAAGGAGTTTATTGACGAAGAGCCAGAAGAGAACATTAAGCTGTTACGGTCGTTTTACACCAAGTGGCCGTTCTTTAAGATGGCTATCTCTAAGGTGGAAATGACCTTAGCCAAGGTTGATCTTCAGATTGCCCAACACTATGTGAATGAGCTAGGAGACGGTGAACGACGGGAAAGTTTTCAGGCAGTGTTTGATCAAATTGCCCAGGAATTTCACCTCACCAGTCAGATGGTGTTGCAAGTGACCGATAACGAAGCGTTGCTAGATGGGGATCCGGGTCTGCAACGCTCAGTTCAGCTACGCAATGGCACCATTGTTCCCCTGGGGTTCTTACAGGTGTCACTGCTGAAGCGTTTGCGACAACACCGCGATGCGGCAGCCTTGGTAACCGGGGTGATTCAATCGCGATATAGCCGGGGTGAGTTGCTGCGGGGTGCGATGTTGACGATCAACGGAATTGCCGCTGGTATGCGGAATACGGGCTAAGTTTGACATTTTGCCAACAACGCGTTAACTTTGTGGCGCTTTCATATTTTGTCTGTAGGCGTAATCCTGTTAAAAGCAGGGTGGGCTTTACGTTGGGTGAGCCGGGCGCAGTCTTCCAGAAGCAGTCTTTCAGAATTGTTAGGGACATTATCTAAAGGAGTGAGTAACGATGATCAGCCTGCTTAAAACTACGCTGGGGCGCTTAGGCTTAACTGCTCTAACGGCAGCGGCTTTGTTAACTACGCTGGATGTTAAACCAGCCCAGGCCCAGGCGGCCTATGGTAGCTACGTAGGTCTAGGTGGCAGCCTTGGTCTCAATGATGATGATAATGGTGATGGTGATGGCTTTGGTCTGGTTGTGTCAGGTCGTTATAAGCTTTTAGCGGTGCCCATTTCACTACGTGCCCAAGCGTTCTTGCTCAATGGAGATTTGGCTCTGGTGCCAACGGTCTCCTACGACTTTCCCGTTAGTTTTCAAACTGACGTATATCTAGGGGCAGGGGTATCCATACCCACCGGTAGCGATGCTTCACCTGTCGGCGATGAAACCGCTTTTGTTCTTCAGCCGGGTATAGATTTTGCTGTGCCGGGTAGTAACGTAGTTGTCTTTGGCAATGCTATTTTTGCCTTTGATGCTTTTGAAGATGGTGGTGGTACTGCAACAGCGGTACAGGCTGGTGTAGGTTGGAATTTTGGTAATTAGGTGGTGACCTCATAAATTTAGGCCTAACCAACATAATCAGATGAAAAACAATGCGCCTTGGGAATATATTGTCCCCAAGGCGCATTGTTTTTTATAGAACGCATGTATTAAATGCGATTCTCAGGCTAGGATAGGCGTGACCACTCTCCTAACGCTCTGTCATGAACAGCGAAATGCCCTTGGGCTCAGTTATTCAAGGTTCTCTGAGCCAGGGACTAGAAGTCCGTCTCCATGCTGATGTCAGTGTGGAAGATATGCGAGTGGGTAAGTTTTTGGTGGTGCAGGGGGTGCGATCGCGATTTTTTTGCATGCTTACCGATGTCTCTTTGGGCACAGCCAGTCAACGTATCCTGGCCAATCCACCCCATCCCAGCGAGCTGTTTTTACAAGAGGTTCTCGCGGGCGGGGGTACCTACGGCACCATCGATCTGGCCCCCATGCTGATGTTTACCCCAGAAGAGGGGAATACGGCTGGTAAGGGGAATGTGGGTAAAGAGGAGGTGGGCAAAGAGAGGGTGGGCGCGGGATTGGCATCTTATCAGGCTAGTAGCAGTGCCCAAATGCAGCTGTTGCCGGTCAAAACAATTCCGGGACACTTTAGCCAAGTCTATGATGCCAGTGAGCGAGACTTTCGGTCTGTCTTTGGCTGGGAAGACGATCCCCATCGACGTAATTTTGCCATTGGACAGCCCATTGATATGGATGTGCCCATCTGTATTGATCTAGATCGCTTTGTGGAGCGTAGTAACGGCATTTTTGGTAAATCCGGTACCGGAAAATCATTTCTCACTCGGCTACTGCTGTCGGGCATCATCAAACAGCGGGCGGCCGTCAACCTGATTTTTGACATGCACTCAGAATACGGCTGGGAGGCTGTTAGTGAGGGGGCAAACTTTAGCACCGTAAAAGGTCTTCGTCAGCTATTTCCAGGACAGGTGCAAATGTTCACCCTCGACCCTGAATCTACAAAGCGTCGAGGTGTGCGCGATGCCCAGGAGCTTTACATCAGCTTTGACCAAATCGATGTTGAAGATCTGGCCCTGATTGGTCGTGAGCTAAATCTATCGGAGGCTAGCTTGGAGAATGCCATTATTCTCCGCAATGAGTTTGGTAAAGCTTGGATCAATCGGTTACTCACCATGGGTAACGAAGAGATTCAAGAATTTTGTGAAGTCAAAATGGGTAGCAAGTCGTCCATTATGGCGCTGCAGCGCAAACTCACTCGCCTGGCTGAGCTGAAATATATTCGCAACACCTGTCCCCACAACTATGTAAAACAGATTTTGGATGCCTTGGATGCTGGCAATCATGTGGTTGTAGAGTTTGGTTCCCAGTCCAATATGCTCTCCTATATGTTGGCCACTAACGTGATTGCCCGTCGCATCCATGCCAGCTATGTGCGCAAAGCCGACCGGTTTTTACAAACTAAAAACCCCAGCGATCGCCCCACCCAGCTAGTGATCACCATTGAAGAGGCCCATCGGTTTCTGGACCCGGCCACCGCTAAGCAGACTATTTTTGGCACCATTGCCCGCGAGATGCGTAAATACTTTGTCACGTTGCTCGTGGTCGATCAGCGACCATCGGGGATTGACAACGAGGTCATGTCTCAAATCGGTACCCGCATCACCGCCCTACTTAATGACGAAAAAGATATCGATGCT
>CALBPH010000790.1 GCA_937899365.1 uncultured Leptolyngbya sp. | reverse complement strand
CCATACGTAGAGTCATGGCTGAGCTGGGGCAAGACCCACAAGCACCCTGTAGCCGTAGTTTGACCACAGGGCCATCGATTTCAACTAGCTCAACGTTGCCACCATCGGCCATTAGATAGGGGCGCAGTTCATCCAGTACTTTTTCTACGTTGTCGTTAGTTAGGGCTAGGGTTTCCATAGGGTCAATGATTAGAAGATTGAAACAGCTATTTCAATACTAGCTTTTGAGCAGAAAAGCTTGGTCTTAAGTTATTCAATAGGTGGTATCGATAGGTTATCTCGCTGGGGAGCATTCCCTTAATAGCTATCGGGACAGCTGCCAGCAGCGAATTTTGCCAGACCAGTCACCGCTGATCAGGGTGCGGCTGTCGGGGGCAAAGATAGCTGACCAGACACCGCTTTCGTGGCCCTCATGGATGTCGAGCAGTTTTCGGGTGGTCATGTTCCAAATGCGAATGGTGCGATCGCGACTAGCCGTGGCCAGTAATTTGCCATCGGCACTAAAGCTAACGCTGTTGACACCCCTGCCATGGGCATCAAGTTCCCCCATCAGTCGCCCGTCACGTAGACGCCAGAACATCACTTTTTTATCAGCGCCGCCGCTGACAAGGAGTTCACCATCGGGGCTAATGGCCAGGGATACAATATCGTCCGTGTGCTGCTGCAGACGACGACGAATTTGCCCGGCGGCCGCATCACAGATATTAATTTCTTGATCTTGGGTGCTGGTGACCAGAGTGTGGCCATCGGGGCTCAGGACCAGGGTGCGAATCCAGTGTTGGTGGGTAAGCAGCGTATTTTGCAAAGTGCCCGTGGCCACGGACCAGCGCCGGACCGTTTTATCTTGGCTCCCCGTATAGATCCACTGACCATCGGGGCTAAAGGCAACGGCCCGAACGCTGTCGGTGTGACCGTTGAGTGTTGCCACTTGTTGCCCCTGGGCTAGCTGCCAGAGACAGACACTGTTGTCATTGCCACCGCTGACCATCAGGGCATCATCAGGACTAATGGCCAAGGCCCGCACCCAGCCATTGTGACCTTGTAGGGTTTGGTGCAGCTGTCCGTTGTGGAGGTGCCACAGTTTGATCGAACGATCGCCGCTGCCGCTAATGATGTAGGTGCCTTGGCGATTAATAGCAATGGAGCGGATCCAGCTATCGTGGGCGTCAATTGTTTGGGTACAGTGCCAGAGATGGCGACTCGGCGGTTGAGGAGAGGAGTTCACAGCCGCAGCTCTAGTAACTACATACATCGGATCAGACGTTATTTAATACTTGCATTACAAACTCTCTCCGTAAATATAAGGAATATATTGCATCTGTCAGGTTAGTTAGGACACCGAGTATCCCTAAAACCCTTAAATGACAACAGCTAACCTGACTATCAGTCGACGCATGTATGGGTCGATTGACACAAGTCTGTAAAGACGTACGATTAACAACGAAGGCTGTGTCTAGAATTCCCGATACCCCCATCGAAAATATTTCCAGACACCCGGAAATATTTTGCATCTGTCAGGTTGGCTACTCTAAAAGCCTGATAGCGCCGCCGCTAAGCTGACTTACAGCTGTCCTAATGCACTAGGAAGTTGCAATATCTGAATGTTTCCTGTCGCTTGTACGGACAAGAGAGATTAGGCAATGCTGCCGCGTTTCCGGGCTTCTTTGTAGGAGGTGCCCACATTTTGTAGGCCAGCGCGGATCATTTGCTGTTCGAGCATGGCGAAAAATCGGCTGCGATCGCCCCCCCGCACCACCGCCTGATTGTGGGCTTCGGCTAGGGTTACCGGATAACCAAACCCCTTTTGCACTTGGGTGATTGTCAGACTGAGGGCTGCGTCAAACAGCTTGCGGTTATTGACCACCCACTCAGGAAACTCGACACGGGCAATCTCTGCGCCTACGTGCACATGGCAAAAATAGATTTGGTGATCGCCATAGAGCTGCAAAATATCCGCTGAGCTTTTAAATAACGGCCCCCGCTGTCCAGGCTCGAGCAGGGTGGCCCATAGGGTGACATCCCGCAGGGGCGAAAAGACCTGACAAGGAGCACCATCGGTTTGACCGTCGCAATGGGTCTGACAGTCTGGCTGATCATGGGGGCAGCTCTGTAGTCGAAGAAAGTTTAGGGCCTCGCTACTGCGCGATGCGCTCAGATAGCCCACCATGGGCACCTGGGCATCGCGGAGACGATCCCAGGCTGCCAGGATGGGGGTTAGGATTTGGTCCCGTGCAGGGGCCGGTAGCTGATCGAGAAACCAGTATATTAATGAGCCATCGGTCATGGCTAATGTGGGTACCGGTGATTGTAGAAGCGATAGCTGTTGTAATTTTTGGCTTCGATTGGGCTGTAATCCATTGACCGCCATGGCCAATTCGCCCAAAACCACCGCTTCTGAAACCGTGCGTCGATGTCCCATCCACTCTTCGGTACTGATGCCCCACTGGCGAGATACGTAGAGATCGTCGGGGCGATAGATAACCTCTGGCTGACTATCTAGCAGCGGAAATCGACTTTGGCCATAGTGCAACACCACCCGACCGATGTTGAGCAGATAGCAGTAGGCAATTTCGTGGTGGCTGGGGTTAATTTGGGAGCCGTCAGTGGCGATGACGGTGTGGGCCTCCGGTGCTGGGGTGATCTGCACTCGGGTATCCAGGGGTTCAATGGGTTCGGCAACGGCAAAGCCGAGATTATTGGTTTGGAGCTGGTCTATCAAATGGGCCTGACGGAGATGGGCCTTATGTTGGAGTTGGTTTGCGATCGCAACCCGCACCTTAGCGGCCTCAGCCTCCTTGGCCAGATGATGACTAATCCCCTGCATCTGCTGGGCAATTTTCGACAGATCCAGCATGGGTGTGCCTATTCCGTATCGAACTTTTGTACTACCGAGTCTAACGATAGCAGATGAATTCGAGTATCTTCTTGGGCCGCCTGACGTTCAGGCACCAGGTTGTAACCCCAGTCAGCCAGAAATAGCTCCACATGGTTTAAGTCAGCCTGTTGTTTAACCCCCTGGAGAGCTTTGATGCGATCTTCAATAAACCAGATAGTGGGAGTGGGGGACCGGGTGTGGGCTGTGGTTAAGAGGCGCAGGGTTTCGTATTTAGGGCGTTTAACCTCTTTACCCAAAATCTTGTCAGGGGGCATCGTTACCCCGCTTTGCTTCAGCAGCTGCTGAATAAAGCGACCTTCCTTGGTGCTGACAATATAGGTGGGGCGTTTTTCCAAAGATGCCTGTAATACTGCCAGCATGTTGGGATAAAACCGATGCTGAGCCAGCCAGTTATCTAAGTCGGTGGCAATCCAATGATCCCGCTCACCATCTAGAGTTTTGGCCGCGGCAGCTTTCGTTAAATTTGTCTCATCTAAAAACGGCAGAGCCAGTTCTGGCCAGCCCGCTATGATCTCATCATCGGTTTTACCTGCGATCAAGGCCCGTAGCAGCATGGGCATTTCCCAGCCGGTCTCGATTACAGGACGTAAAGGATAGAACTTTTCAGCTAACCCTGCGGGTGGTTCTAAATTTTCTGGCTTGAATAGTTTGCAATAGGCGCGCCATGCCGTCTGAAAATACTCAATCAGCCCGTCACAAATTACCCCATCAAAGTCAAAGGCCACCAGATCTGGTTGCATAGTTGCATTCACTATGAGCTACCTGGCAACCATACACAGTAATTTCCAATCTGGGTATCGAATCTAGGCATCAAACAAGAAAGAGACCGGGTGTGGCCAAATCTCTATGGCCACACCCGGACAACCAACTAGAAGCGATCGCCAATCTTAAAAATGACCTGGGAGTCACCTTCATCATTAAGGCCAAACTCAAGTCGTACGGCTCCTACAGACGTCAATGCCCGCACCCCCAAGCCATAGCCAAACCCATCACCTGGCTTGTCACGGGCCTCAGCCGGTTCACCAATGACGTCGTCCCCGGTTCCCAAATCAGAACCATAGTCAAAGAACAGGGTGCCACCCACGTCAATATCTTCATCAAAGGCACTGAAGGCGAACATGGGGAAACGATATTCCGCCGTGGCTTGAACAAAGCTTTCTCCGGTGCCTAGTTCGCCCTTGCTATAGCCGCGAACGGAACTGGAGCCCCCCAGGCTAAAGGCCTCATAGGGAGGCGTATCGCCAATAATGGTGCCGCCCTGGACATTCAGCACCAGGGTGCGAGGACCTTCTGTAAACCCAAACAGGTTTAAGGGTAAAAACTGGGTGTAGTTAGCACTGAGACGATTGAACAGAATGTCGGCATCGCCAATGGGGATAGACTGATCGGTGCCAAATAGAAACCGATACCCCTGGGTGGGATTATTCACATCATTCCGACGATCCAACTCACCGACAAAATTAATCGTTAGCAGGTCATCCTGACCACTATCACTAACCGTCAGCGAATTACCCAGCTCATCTTCATCAAATACACCGTTGGTAAATGCATCATCTCTGACAGAAATACGCTGGTAAGAAACCCCCAGAGCGGCGTCTAAATCAGTAGCTAAGGGGCGAAAATACTCAACCCCTCCCCCCAGACGATGCACCCAGGGATCATCACCGGTGGACAGGTCTACGTCATTATCCCCACCGTCAAATTCTGGCTCGATGCCACGTTGATTTTGAAAATTGAGACCGTCGCCTGAGCCATCCTGAAAAAACTGCCTAAAGTCCACTTCAGCCCCTAGGGTATTTTCACCACCCAGCAAGCCAATGGTCAGCCGTTGATTATTGTCACCGATATTATCGATGCCCCCATTCACCTTGATGGAAAATCCACGGGCGCTATTGCTAGCGGGATTGACGGTAACAGGACGGAGAGGTCCGCGAAGAGCCGTGGTTCGAGGCAAGCTGCCAAAGTCGTAAAAGAAATCGTTGGGCTCCTCGGCAGTCACCACCATGACGATCTGCTCGGGCCCAGTCTGCTCGGACTCATTGGCAGGCTCCAGGGTGAGGGTCACCCGCTCAGCCATCCTGCTAACCCGGCTCAGGTCCCCATGGGCCAGTTCTGGATCGTAAATATCTCCGGGCTGCAGTTGAAAATCTTTGATGATGCCAGCAACGTCTGGGCTGCGCTCAGTGTCTTCCGCCGCATTCACCAACCGGATCTGAATATCGGCAATGATCTCGCCATTACCCTGGGGCACCGTCAGTTCCGCCCTGGGGATATCAGCCGGTGACGCTTCAGTTTGTGTGACATGGTCGGGCAGTCCATCTGACAGTCCATCTGATAGCTGGCCCCAGGCAGCAGTCGTAAACCACAAGGGGCTAATGGTTAAACCTAAGGTTGTTACTAAAAGCCATCTAACCTGGCAAGGTGAGAATAGCCATGGATTAATTTTCATCGGTTTAAGAACGGCACGGCTTAAGCTTGAGAAAAGTTAAAGCGTTTACTGGAGCTATTTAAGACAAACATAAGTAACGTATCACGGACGAAGGTCCGCGATCTTGCGCAAGGAGGCCCTGAACAGACGCCCAAGGCCTCAGGGCGTAGAAGCACCTGATTCCAAACCCTACATCAACCTATATCAGAGAAAGCGTAGAAAAATTGTCAATTGATGAACTCTGCCCCATCCAATTCCAACTGCAGCAGGATTGAGGGTTTAGAATAAGGAACGCTGGATAGGTAAGCCATATGGGCAGCTCGGTAGAATTTATCGATGAATTTGATGTGGTCGTCATTGGGGCGGGCCATGCTGGTTGTGAAGCGGCGTTGGCCTCGGCCCGTTTGGGGGCTCAGACGCTGCTACTCACCCTCAACTTGGACCGCATCGCCTGGCAACCTTGTAATCCGGCGGTGGGGGGTCCAGCGAAATCCCAGGTAACCCATGAGGTCGATGCCCTCGGTGGCGAGATTGGCAAAATGGCCGATCGCACCTATTTGCAAAAACGGGTGCTGAATAATTCTCGTGGTCCTGCCGTGTGGGCACTGCGGGCGCAGACTGATAAGCGCGAATATGCCGCCATCATGAAAACCATTGTGGAGAACCAGGAGAATCTGGTGCTGCGCGAAGGAATGGCAACAGATTTGATTTTGGGTAAAAACGATGATGTTATTGGTGTTCAAACCTATTTTGGGGTTGCCTTTCGCTGTAAGTCGGTGATTCTCACCACGGGCACATTTCTTGGGGGTGTCATCTGGGTGGGCGATAAGTCCATGGCCGCGGGTCGAGCCGGTGAGTTTGCCGCCGTGGGTCTAACCGAGACATTGAACAAGTTGGGATTTGAAACCGGACGGTTAAAGACAGGCACTCCGGCCCGTGTGGACCGTCGCTCAATCAATTTTGATGTGCTGGAGAAACAGCCTAGTGACAAAGATCCGGGCTGGTTTAGTTTTGACCCGGAGGTGTGGGTAGAGCGAGAGACCATGGACTGTCACCTCACCCGCACCACGGCAGAAACCCACCGCATCATTCAAGAGAATCTTCACATGTCGCCAATTTATGGTGGCTGGGTTGAGTCTAAGGGGCCGCGCGACTGCCCCAGTATTGAGGACTTGATTGTTCGCTTTGCCGATAAAGAGAGTCACCATATCTTTTTAGAGCCAGAGGGCCGGACAATTCCTGAGATTTATGTGCAGGGGTTTTCTACCGGGCTGCCCGAGACAATTCAACGGACGATGCTGCGCAGTCTGCCTGGGTTGGAAAACTGTACGATGCTGCGTCCGGCCTATGCAGTGGAGTATGACTATTTGCCGGCCACCCAATGCTTTCCCACCCTGATGACTAAAAAACTTCAGGGATTGTTCTGTGCTGGGCAAATTAATGGCACCACAGGCTATGAAGAGGCGGCAGCCCAAGGGTTTGTGGCGGGTCTCAACGCTGTGCGCTATGCCCGTGGTGAGGAGATGATTGTCTTTCCCCGTGAGGGTAGCTACATTGGCACGCTGATTGACGACCTGTGTACAAAAGACCTGCGGGAACCCTATCGCATGCTCACCTCTCGGTCGGAGTACCGACTGATTTTGCGATCGGATAATGCGGACCAGCGACTGACGCCCTTGGGTCGAGAGATTGGTCTGATCGATGACCGTCGTTGGGAGCTATACACCCGCAAGCAGGCAAATATTGCTGCTGAGAAGGAACGGCTGCACAGTACGCGGGTAAAGGCCCATGAGCCGGTAGGGCAGCAGATTATGACGGATACGGGTCAGAAAATTAAGGATGCGATCGCACTTGCCGACCTGCTACGCCGACCCAAATTCCACTACGCCCAACTAGAACACTATGGCCTCGGCAACCCGGACCTGATGCGCGCCGAAAAAGAAGGTGCCGAAATCGACATCAAATACTCGGGCTATATTCAGCGCCAGAAAAAACAGATTGAACAGGTAGCCAAGCAAACCAATCGCAAGCTCTCCCAAGACATAGACTATCTGGCCATTGACACCCTATCGATGGAAGCCCGTGAAAAACTGACGGCGGTAAAACCCCTAACCGTAGGTCAAGCCACCCGCATCGGGGGGGTTAATCCGGCTGACATCAATGCCCTACTGGTGCATTTAGAAATTAAAGATCGACAGCGCGAGGCGGTGGCCCC
>CALBPH010000789.1 GCA_937899365.1 uncultured Leptolyngbya sp. | reverse complement strand
GATTTGGCCCCAGCCATCGGCAATCAGTTGGAGCGCCTCGCTGCCGGCTATGTCCATGGTTGCTAGCTGGGCCACTTGCTCTATCAGCTGGGCCTGTCGCTCAGCAACATAGAGGGCGTGGTTGCTTTGCTTGAGGAGTTCATAGGTGTGGGCGGCCTGGTGTACTAGCTGTCTGAGGGTACTGGGTTCCCAGGGCTTAGTAATGTAGCGATAAACCTGGCCATTATTAATGGCTTGCACCAAATCCTCAACGTCCGTAAAGCCTGTGAGAATAATCCGAACCGTATCTGGAAAGTCAGGTACCGTTTTACTCAGAAACTCAGTTCCTGTCATTTCAGGCATCCGCTGATCAGAAATAATGACGGCCACTTCACCGTCATCTTCCAATACCTCGAGGGCCTTTCTACCGCTTTCAGCCTTAATCACTTGGTAATCTCGACGAAAGGTACGGTAGAGCAACGCCAGGTTATCTGGCTCATCGTCTACTACTAAGAGTCGAGGCTTGCACCGAGTTAAAATTGGCACCCCATTTAAAGGACTAATGGTACTCATAGATTGGCGCAGAAATACACAAGGAAAAACGTGGTTAATACATAGCTGATACGTGTGAATACGTTATCAGCTATATCTTCTGTAGGTGCTTTTAGTAAGCCCAAGTTATTAGAAGAGTCACAGACATGAGCACTGATTAGATTGGTGGCATGCAGCGTAGGCTCGATACAATCGACACAATAACGTAACTACGTGAGAGATTAAAAAATGTTACAGGCTCTGCTGCATGCAGCTATTAATGTCTCAAATTTGGCGGCGGCGGAACATTTTTATGGAACAGTTCTGGGACTAACAAAGGTTGAACGCACTCTGAAATTTGCGGGGACCTGGTATCAGTTGGGTCCAATCCAAATTCATTTAATTGAAGCGGAGCGTCACTATGAGCGGCCAACTCCTGAGGAAAAGTGGGGACGTCGACCCCATTTAGCATTTGCGATCGCAGATTTAACAACCGTTAAACAGCAGTTAACCGAGGCTGCCATACCCATGCAGTCCAGTTCATCAGGCCGCACAGCTATATTCATTTGTGATCCAGACGGCCACATTATTGAGCTGACTCAGGTGTAACGTGATTCGTTCCCACCAAACGTTTCCATACGTCTTTATAAGACGTTGTAAAAAGCTGGGAACGGTAGTGTGAGCGGCAATTAATTTTTATCATTTCTTGACGAGGGCTATCCGTGAAGGTTGTTCTTTTAGGGTTATTTTTTTTACTTGCAGGTGTGCTCGTCGCAGAACTAACCCTGCGACTGTTCTTTGGTTTTGGCAATCCGCCCCTTTACACTGCTGATGATGACATTGGGTATTTACTGGCTCCAAATCAACGCATGCGTCGATTTGGAAATCTAATTGCCATTAACCATTACTCCATGCGCGCCCATGCCATTGAAAAATCTCCTGCCGCCAATACCCTGAGGGTTTTTCTAATTGGTGATTCCATCGTCAATGGCAACTGGTGGACCGATCAGTCGGAAATATTGTCGGCCCGCCTAGAGAATGCACTGTCTCAAAAGAGCGAACAATCAGATGCCGAAGTTCTTAATGCTTCCGCCAATTCTTGGGGGCCACGTAACGAGCTAGCCTATTTAAAGCGGTTTGGCATCTTTGATTCGCAAATCGTGATGTTAGTTATTAACACGGATGACTTGTTTGGTACTCAACCGAGTCCTTTGCAGGTGGGCAAAGACCGGAGTTACCCCGATAAAAAACCTTTACTTGCCTTGTTAGAGCTGACCAATCGACTCAAAAAACAATCTCCCATCCCAGGCCTGCAAGAGATTCAAAACGAAAAGGGCGATCGCATCGGCAAAAATTTAACCGCCATTAAAGAGATAAAGAAATATGTTGCTGACAGTGACGGTCAGCTGCTGTTGGCGATGACGCCTTTAAAGCGCGAAGTCCTGAATGGCCCCAGGGACTATGAAGAGGTAGCCCGCCAGCGAGTGGATGATCTGGTTATGCAGCAAGACATTCCCTACATTGATTTTCTGTCAGCATTTCAAGCGAGCCCTGACCCTGAAGGGCTCTATCGTGATCACATTCACCTGAGCCCTACTGGCAACAGTCTAGTTACCCAAGTGTTAACCGACCTAATAATTCTCCGGTCGTCTGAGTCGGCAATCAATTAGCCACCGCTACCCCTGTTTTAGGCTCTTCCCCAGGCATATATCGCCTGTGGTAGTATCACTACACAGCTAGGGGTGCCCGCAAGGATGGGCTGAGATCATACCCTCGGAACCTGACTCTGGGTAATGCCAGCGTAGGAAAGCAGCCGATTTAGTATACTGCCACTGCTAATTCGTGTCCGTGGGAAATCTAAGGAGTGAGATCTGCTGACCACAGTGCTCAACTCATTGCTCCTAGTGATTTGTCCAACACGATGAGGAAGGGACTGTGTCCATAGGAGCAATTGCGCTACTAGTGACCCTGGTAACAACAGCGGCATTTACGTTATTGGGCGTGTTGTATGCCGGGCGTCAACAGATTGATTTAGAACGTTACATGGTCAACCGCAACCAGGTCGGTGGTTGGTCTGCCCTAGCGACAGTCACGGCGTCGGCACTGGGGGCTTGGATTTTGTTTAGTCCCCAAGAGGCAGGGTCTGCCTTTGGCGGCGTGTCGGCTATTTTGGGCTACTGTCTGGGATCTGCGGGGGCAGTGGCGCTATTTTTTGTGGTGGGGCCACGGTTGCGTCATCTCATGCCCGAGGGCCATTCCTTAAATGAATATGTAAAACACCGCTTTGGTGGTCCGATGTACTGGTTAGTGGAAGCCGTGATCGTTTTTTACATGTTCATTTATTTGACAGCGGAGCTAACGGCTATTGCCAAGGCACTGCAGCTAGTGGCCGATGTCCCCTTGGGCGTAACGGCCCTGGTTGTGATTACGGCAGTGTTTATTTACACCACTGTTGGCGGACTGGGGGCAACAATATTGACCGATATTATTCAGTTTGTGGTGATTGTTCCCCTGCTGTTGCTTTGCGCCGCTGTTGTGATTACGGCCTTGGGTGGAGCTGATGCCTTTAGCGCTGTGGCAGCTCAACAGCCAGAACTGTTATCCCTTGGTAATGGGGACGGTGTTCGCTTTGGTGCCACCTTAGTCATTGCGATTGTAGCGGCAGAAGTCTTTAACCAGGGCAACTGGCAGCGGGTCTATGCCTGCCGCGATAGCCAGACAGTGCGTCGAGCCTTTTTGGGGTCGGCGGTAATTGTCTTGCCGCTGATTTTTATTGCCGGTTTGTTGGGGGTGCTGGCGGTGCCTTTAGCTGAGGTTCAGCCCGATATTATTGGCGAGACCGCTTTATTTGGGTTGTTGAGCCAGTTGGCAATGCCTAGCTGGATATTGATAACCGTGATTGTCCTGGCGTTAGCGTTGGTGATGAGTAGTCTGGATACCATGCTCAATGGTCTCGTGAGTGTGTTTACCCTCGATTTGATGCGGCTATTGCCGGATCCATCCGCCCATAACGTGCTGAGGGTGTCACGGATTTTGACGGTCTTGGTCGGGGTACCTGCGATCGCAATTGCCGCTCAAGGCTATAGCGTTCTGTACCTGTTTTTTGTGGCCGATTTAATCTGTGCTGCGGTATTGTTTCCGATGCTATATGGCCTTTACAGTCGTCACCTGACTGGGGTTAACGCCTTTGTCAGTTCTCTCATCGGCATGGTGGCTGGGCTGTTGTTTTTCCAGAAGCCCGACTTCTCACCCCTGTTCCCAGCCGTACCTGGCAGCCCGGATCTACTCCTTAGCTTTGCCGCTGCCCTCATTACCTCGGCAATCATCACCCTGGTGTGGACTACCCTAGCCAAGCAACGGCAAACAGCTCACGTCTTTAACTATGACCAGCTACGGTCTAAAGCGTATTGAGTTCAGTCTGATGTGAGCTACCTCCACATTGCCCACATCAGTAAATCGTCACGTTTTTGTTAACCCATTCACTTCATTTTTAACCATGAGAACTAACTGGATTGCATCTCGTCGAGGACACGCTAACGTTAGCCAGATGCACTATGCGCGTCAGGGCATTATCACCGAAGAAATGACCTATGTCGCCCAGCGAGAAAATCTGCCAGCTGACCTGGTCAAAGAAGAGGTGGCTCGGGGGCGAATGATTATTCCAGCCAACATTAACCACCCCAATCTAGAGCCCATGGCCATTGGCATTGCCAGCAAATGTAAGGTTAATGCCAACATCGGCGCCTCGCCCAATTCCTCTGACATCAGTGAGGAGTTAGACAAGATGCTTCTCGCCGTAAAATACGGTGCCGATACCGTTATGGATCTCTCCACCGGGGGGGGCAACCTGGATGAAATCCGCAACGCCATTATTAACAAGTCTCCCGTTCCCATCGGAACGGTACCCATTTACCAAGCGTTAGAGAGCGTCCACGGTAGTATTGAAAATCTCTCCGAAGACGATTTTCTCCACATCATCGAGAAACATGCCCAGCAAGGGGTGGACTACATGACGATCCATGCCGGGTTGCTGATCGAGTACCTACCCCTGGTCAAAAATCGGATTACGGGCATTGTGTCCCGTGGTGGCGGCATCATTGCCCAGTGGATGTTGCATCACCATAAGCAAAATCCCCTTTATACTCGCTTTGATGACATCATCGAGATTTTCAAAAAGTATGATGTTTCCTTTAGCTTAGGAGATTCCTTGCGCCCCGGCTGTCTGCACGATGCTTCTGACGAAGCCCAGCTATCGGAGCTAAAAACCCTTGGGCAGCTCACCCGTCGCGCCTGGGAGCATGACGTTCAGGTAATGGTAGAAGGTCCTGGCCATGTACCCATGGACCAAATTGAATTTAACGTGCGCAAACAGATGGAAGAGTGCTCAGAGGCTCCTTTTTATGTGTTGGGCCCATTGGTCACCGATATTGCCCCTGGCTATGACCACATTACCTCTGCCATTGGGGCGGCCATGGCCGGTTGGTATGGCACCTCCATGCTCTGCTATGTCACCCCCAAGGAGCACCTGGGGTTGCCCAATGCAGAGGACGTGCGTAATGGACTGATCGCCTATAAGATTGCGGCCCATGCGGCTGACATTGCCCGCCATCGCCCCGGTGCCCGCGATCGCGACGATGAACTCTCCCATGCTCGTTATAACTTCGATTGGAACAAGCAGTTTGACCTGTCCCTAGATCCTGAGCGGGCCCGCGAGTATCACGATGAAACTCTCCCCGCCGATATCTATAAGACAGCTGAATTCTGTTCCATGTGTGGACCCAAGTTCTGCCCTATGCAGACCAAAGTTGATGCCGATAAACTCACTGAGCTAGAGAAGTTCTTGGCTCAGGAGGCGCTGGTCCAAGCCTAACCTCGCAAGGGTAGTCAGATAAAAATTGAAGGGACAGCTTTTTGAAGTCTGTCCCTTTTTGTTGCCATGACGCCAGAAAGCCGGGGGTTTAACAGAATAAACTCTTTAAACCTCCGGCTTAGGGAGTTTTATCTGAGATGTCTGGCCTTCGTTTTAACAGGATAGGTAATGACTTATCTTGTCATTTGTTATAGGCTGCGACCCTATGTTATCCAAGTGCAGATGCTATAGGAGTCGATTCAGTAAAAGTAGACTGCTGAGAACAACAGCTAGTGTTAATAGCCATTTCCAAGGTTTGTCCAATCTTACCCAACTCTTATAAAACTCAATTAGGTCAGCATACAGACTTTTGTTATGAGGGTGAGTAAGCGGTGGATCTGTAACCTCAGGTGGAATAACCGGAGGCTTTGGCTCCTCGCAAGGAGGCGTTAGTGGTGCCCGAGTTTGTAAATAAGGTGTAGAACCATAAGACCTTAATGGACGACGTACAGACGCTACGGGAGCAAACTCTCCTCGGTAGTGTTTGGTGGCCGCCCGCCCCCGCAGGGGCGGCTTTACCCTCAATGGACGACGGGGTAAACGGCTCATCGGTTACCAATCCTCACAATGTCACCATCAAATGTGGGCACAGAGAGCACAAATGGATCCGTGGAGTAGGTTAAGGCCTGCTCTTGAAGGATACCGATGGCAATCTCCTCACCCATGCGTAGGCTGTCGTAGTAGTCACTAAAGTAGAGAACACCAGCCATATACCGGCCGAGGGAGATATTAGCCGCTAGCTTATTCAACTCACCTTCTAGCGTTAAAAATTGTTCTGGCTTACCATAAACAGGACACTTAGAAGCATCCAGCTGAGTAGCATCATCATTAGAAGGCGCTCGAAATGCAATTGGCTTATCATCTTTTCCAAGTCGCTTAAACGCGACCTTATGGTCTGCAGATTTTGCCAGCACATCACTTGTGTCGAAGAAGGCTTTCAGGATAGTTACACATGCACCAGCAACTGTAGCGTGCCCTGCTCCATACGCTGGATGCATAGGGGAACCTTCAGAAAATGCCATGGGCAAAAAGTAACTACCTTGGCAAGAAGAAGGTAAGTTTGCTAACGTTTCCTGCATAGCATCCTTGTGATGTCTTATGTCAGATTGAAGATTTGCAGGTATGTGTT
>CALBPH010000788.1 GCA_937899365.1 uncultured Leptolyngbya sp. | reverse complement strand
GATCGGTTTTACCGGGTTGATAAGGCCCGCAGTCGTCGCGATGGTACGGGGTCGGGGTTGGGTCTGGCGATCGCAAAAGCCATCATCAATAACCACCAGGGGCACATTCAGCTAGACAGTCAGGTTGGCAAGGGGACAACGATAAGGGCCACATTGCCCATCAAGACAAGTGACGTGTGAGCAGTCTGTTGTAGCCTGTGCTGTCTACTGAGCCAAGCTCGCCAGTTCGCCAGCCCCTGGTGTAAATGTTTGCTCCACCACCGTACCTGGTTTGCCCATGGGCTTTGCTTTGCCTTGGTTATAGGCAAGCACCACCCCACCCGCATTGCCAGCTCGAATGGTTAGGGCCCCGCGGCTTCGGCGGGTGGGCCGCCTTCCGGGGTCGCCGGCGGGGGGGTGGGGGTGGCCGGGGCTGTTCCTCCCAGGATTAGCCTTTCAACAACCTCCGAGTCCACAATTGGCTCGGCGGCATTCTGGGGAATCGCCCGCTGCATCAGATAGGACAGGCCACTAACCGAAATGGCAATTAGGACCACGTAGGCCCCATACAAATGGTAAGGCCGGAGCTGAACAGAGTCCCTGGCCCAGCTGCGTCCTTCTCTCTTTGGCGAAGGAATCTCTCCATAGCGATTGGCTAGGGTCTGGCCATCTAACCCCAGGACATCGCCGTAGCGTCTAATCAAGCCACGTACGTAGATGGGCTCGGGCAGCTCATTCGTCTGCGCCTCTTCAATAGCAATCAGTAACCTGGAGCGGACTAAAACCTTGCCCGCCACTTCCTCTAGGGTCTGACCACTGGCCTCGCGGGCATCACGCAGCACAGAGCCCAGAGCTAATAACTGCTCCCGTTGCTGAGTACTGGTGTAGCCTTGGCGTTTCATAGGATAAAAATGTTTCTTAACAATTTAAGCACATCAGTGGTGTGATTCAAGCATACGCCGCTTGAAAGCCCCTGTCAGAGAAGATCCAGGAGTTTTTTTACCTCCTGGGGGGTTAATTCACGGCATTGCCCCAGGGAGAGCTCTCCCAAGCTAATGCTGCCGATAGCGCTACGGTGCAAACTAAGGACGGGGTGCCCCAGTTGTTCCGCCACCCGTCGGATTTGGCGGTTGCGTCCTTCATGGAGAATGACCTCTAGCAATGCCGGTGGTTTGGGGTGCAGTACATTGACGTCAGCCGGTGCGGTCATCTGCCCTGCCAGACTGATGCCGCGCCGCCATTTCTCTAGGGTGTTGTCCTTAGGAGAGCCCTCTACCCTGACCCGATAGGTCTTGGCGATATGGTGGCGTGGATGGGTTAAGACTTGGGTGAGCTGACCGTGGTTAGTTAACAGCAGTGCCCCAGTGGAGTCAGTGTCTAGGCGACCTACGGGGTGTAAGCGAATATCGCCCTGACGCAGCTCTGTGGGGAGCAGGTCAATAACGGTTTTTCGTCCCTGGGGGTCATCACAGGTGGACACCACCCCGCGAGGTTTGTTGAGTAATACATAGTGCTTGTCTGGTCGGTTGTTTGAGTTGAGCGGTCGACCATCAATGCGAATGTCATCTACTGCCGGGTTAGCCCGCTGACCGATGTGGGCTTTTACACCGTTAACCGTAATATGCCCCGTGGAAATCAGCATCTCTGACTGACGACGTGAGGCCACCCCCCACTGCGACAGCAGCTTCTGCAGTTTTTCGTCGGATGATAGTGGCTGGGGCAATGGCTGGTTAGACAAATCCTTTAGCAGATACAACGCTTCGCAAGCAGGCCCTGGGGCCGGGTACAGCACTTTTCTACGGACGCTCCCTACAGGCTATCCTTTGTTCGTGCTTTAAATAACCCAATTAGGCCATTACCCCTAGTGTAGCTCAGTGGTTTTACTCAGACAGTGACTATCTGGGGCTTGAATAATTTGGCTCTGCCCCCACCAGGGACGTGGGTAACCAGACCTGGAGCCATGCTCCGCCAGTATCAGGATGGTTTTTGGCCTGAACTTTTCCCTGGTGGGATTCCACAATTTTTTGCACAATCGATAGCCCCAGCCCGGTCCCGTTTGAGATCGCAGGGTCCCCCGACCGAGTGCGCGAGGTGTCAGACCGATAAAAGCGCTCAAACACATGGGGCAGGTCTTTTTCTAAAAACCCGTCACCACAGTCAAATACGTCCAACAACAGACCCGGTGTGGTCCCTACCTCAGACCATTGCACATGGGCATGAATAACCTGGCCGCCCGGGCTGTACTTCAGCGCATTGTCCAGCAAATTTAGCATCATGCGATAAACCAGACCGCTGTTAACCGATGCGATCGCACGCTCAGGCCCCTGATAATCGAGGGTTTTATCCTGTAGTTTGGCCTGGGGTTCCAGGCTCTGCCACGCCTGGTAGAGCAGCTTCACCAGGTCGGTTTCCTCTAAACGCTGCGGCTGTTGCTGCTCCAAATGATTGAGGCTGAGCATATCGTCCACCAGGGCGCTGAGGCGATTGACCTCCCGCAGTAGCCGATCGGCCCAGGTAACCAGGGCTGGATCAATCCGATTGCGTAAGGTCTCCCCCACTAGACGGATAGATGTCAGCGGCGTTTTTAACTCATGGGCAACATCCGAGGTCCAGCGATCGCGCTGCTGAGCCAGCAGCACCTCCTGCTGGCGATTCTCTAAAAACACACCCACATTGCCCTGGGCTAACGGAATGCCATGACCGCGCAAGGGATAGGCCGGCCGCTCCGAAACATTGGCCGGATCGGGGGAAATTGAGCGAAAGGTCCATTCTTTTTGACATTCAACCTGGGTGGTACGCGTTTGCTCCACCAGCTGATCGAGCTCATAGGACCGGGCAATGGCCAGCAAAAGCTTCGGTGATGTGTAATCGTCGGTCTGTTCAATCCCCAGAAGCTGTTTAGCCTTGGCATTACACCAAAGCAGCCGGTTTTCTTGATCAACCTTTAAGTAACCCAGGGGTGAGCGCTGTAGCACTCGGTTACCCTCATCCACTTCAGCCTGCAAATCACTGACCGTTGTGCTCTGATTTGCAATGGCGCTCGCAATTTGAGCTTCATAGGAAAAAAACTGGGCCTCAGGCTGGATGCTAATGCGCTCAAACAAAGCTTTGCGCCTGGCACCGGAACGTTTCCGGGAAACCAAGAAGAACAAAAATCCTATGGATAAACCTGCTAGGAAAGGGAGCACGGCACACGGCAATCACTGCCCCCAGAATACCCTAGGGAGTCAGCGGTTGTTAGCGGAGTCAACCCGCAGTCGGCCACAAAAAAAGGGTCCCTCCAGTGGAGGAACCCCAATGACATAAAGTCAACGTGAATGAACTAATCAGAGTAATCTAACGCCCTATCAAGGGGAAACGTTAGCGTACCTGAGCACCGCGATACTTAAGACCGCTAACAAAGCCATGGACATTACCCACAGCTTTCTTCATCCGATATGATGCACCGCGATAACGAACGACATCGCCATCTTCAACAGCGACAGTGGACTGGGGAGCAGTGTACTTGACGCCACGATAAGACAGTTGCATGGATTTCGCCTCCTTAAATTAGACGTAGAGAGTTAAGATGAGGCGCGTTCCTTCGGTGAGATAGCTCAGCTATCTTTCCTACTTCCGTTCCTGACTGGACCAACGGCAACGGGTAGATGCAATTAATCCGAAAAGGAATGAACGTTTTCGTTTCTGTATTCAAATATACAGAAACGAAAATCAAGTTGTCAATAGGTTTTTATTTTTTTCCGGATTTCTAAGCGTATTGGCTTATGCTTCGGGGAAGTAGGCGGCGGAACCCATAGCCCAGCGGGGTGTGCCCCTCTTCATGGCCCTACGTCATATATCCCGAATAATATTCCGATGCATCAAACGATTCCACCTGAGCGTTTTTATCCCTATTTGACCTGGCAAGACGTTGACCAAATGCCTGATAAAGATCAGGTGGTGATTATTCAACCGGTGGGGGCGATTGAGCAACATGGTCCCCATTTGCCCCTGGCGGTGGATACGGCCTTGGGCATGGCAATTGTGGGGCGAGCGCTAGAGCAATTAGATGCCTCAATTCCGGTCTATTGCCTGCCTCCCCTGTGCTATGGCAAATCTAATGAGCATTGGGGGTTTCCCGGTACGGTTACGTTGTCGGCGTCTACGCTGATGGCGGTGCTCACCGATGTGGCAGAGAGTGTCTATCGGGCTGGGTTTCGTAAGCTAATCTTGCTCAATTCCCATGGTGGTCAGCCCCAGGTGCTGGATATTGTGGCTCGGGATGTGCATCAGCGTCAGCCTGATTTTTGGGTGTTTCCCCACTTTGTTTGGCAGGTGCCCCATCGGGTGGGGGAGCTACTTAGCCCTAAGGAACGCCAGGAAGGTATCCATGCGGGCGATGCTGAAACCAGTCTGATGCTGGCTATTTTGCCTGACCAGGTTGATATGGAACGAGCAGTGACGGAGTACCCCCCTGCATTTGAGGGGCTTTTGAGTTTAGAAGGCGCACTGCCCATGAGTTGGACCACCCGCGATATTTCTAAAAGTGGAGTGGTGGGGGATGCCACAGCGGCCACAGCCGAAAAGGGGCAACAAATTTTGGCGGATGTGGCGGCGGGTTGGGTAACGGTTTTGGAAGAAATTTATCGGTTCGAGCCCCCTCAGCGCTGGGGGGATTAATCAGAAGGCAGAATAGGAAACACCAATCTGGTTTTTTGTGTCAATTTTTATTCCAAACTGAAAAAGAAACTCCATGCTGACAGAACCACAGCCCGTCACTAACGCATCTGAAACTCCAGGGGAGGCTAACGCTGCGACCACCTTAGCCGTTGACATTGGTGGTAGCGGTATCAAGGTGATTTTATTAGATGCGACAGGGCAGACCCTGGGGGAGCGGGCCCGACTGAAGACTCCATCCCCGGCTACACCTGATGCGGTGCTGGGTGCGATCGCAACATTAGCAGCTGACCAACCGGCCTTTGACCGGGTATCGGTGGGGTTTCCGGGTGTGGTGCGCCAGGGGGTTACCTACACCGCCGTCAACCTTGACCGCGCCTGTGTGGGCTTTCCCCTAGCCGAACGACTAACCCAGCAGCTAAAACGTCCGGTCAAGGTGGCTAACGATGCCGATATCCAGGGGCTTGGGGCAATCTCAGGTCAGGGAGTGGAGCTAGTGGTCACCCTCGGCACCGTGTTTGGCTCGGCCCTATTTGTCGACGGTCACCTGGTGCCCAATTTAGAAATGGCCCACCACCGCTTTCGTAAAACTGAATCCTACGAAGATCAGCTAGGACGCGCCGCCCTAGAAAAAGTAGGCAAGGAAAAATGGAATCGCCGATTGAAGAAAGCCATAGACGCCCTTGAGCATCTGTTTAACTATGATCGGCTTTACATTGGTGGCGGAGAAACCAAGAACATTACCCTCAAGCTACCTTCTAACATTGAAATTGTGCCCAATGTCCTGGGGCTGTTGGGGGGGATTGCGCTATGGCAGGACTAGGAGAATCAATCAGTTCGTTTATAAACTATTCGATTTAATAGGAAAGGGGCTTAATGGGAAAAGGGCGCTCATTTGCTGGCTCGCACTAGTACAGCGGGCATGATAGTTAAAGAAGTTTTGGTGCGTTTAAGGGCACGGTCGTTGTGTCAACGTCGGTTTGTCAACGTCTGAGGCAAATGTTCCTTGTCTATGGAGAGTGTCTGTGGAGATTATCTATGAAGACATTTGCCTCGCTCCCTGGTGCAGCAGCAGGAATACCAAGGGTTCTGAACCCATATGACTAACGCTATGTGACTAACGCTATAGATAGCTGACCCATAATCAAAGTTAACTATGATTGGCCAGGTACAGGACCCATCTGAAGAGCACCGTCAGATCTTTGGATGGCCGACCATTGCTTTATTTTTTGCTATTTGTTTAATTTATTCAGCCTTCCTTAAACCGGGCATTTGGGGGTGGATGGCAATGGCTTGCTCCATATGTCCCAATCGCTGATTGAGAAAGGTAATTTCTCGATTCCGGCGGGGGCAGGGGGCATCCAGGGACCAGACGGTCAGTTTTACTCCATTCGCTATCCGCTACTGCCGGTGTTTGCGGTGCCATTTGTCTGGGTCGGCATGACCCTGGGCGAAATGCTCAATTTGCCGGTGCAATATACCTCGGCGGCCTGCGGTCTGCTACTAAATATTGTGCTGACGGCGGCAACAGCGGTCTTGGTTTACGGGCTGACCCTACGGTTAGGGGGGCAGCGCCGTGGAGCATTTATCGCCGCCATTGGCTATGCCTTTGGTACGGCGGCCCTGGTGTATGCCCGTGAATTCTTTGCCGAGCCGCTGTTGGGGTTCATTATTACCCTGGCATTATATTTGGCCTTTGGGCAGGCGCGATGGGGCCATTGGGGGGCTGGTCTGCTGGCCGCCCTGGCCATTGCCGCTAAGCCAGCTGGCATTCTACTGGGCCCAGTCATAGCGCTCTATTTTTTGCTGCGGCGCTGTAGCTGGGACCGCATTTTGGCTCCCTGTGTTGGTACGGTTGCCGGTGTAGGTCTCTATCTGGCCTATAACTATGTCCGGTTTGGCAGCATTACC
>CALBPH010000787.1 GCA_937899365.1 uncultured Leptolyngbya sp. | reverse complement strand
CCACTGCGCGCCAGCGCCTCAGGGGCAGCGGCAACGTAGTCCGCACCATCAATCACCATGGCATCTTGAAACAGCCAATGGGCCAGCAGATTAGGGACTAAGGGAATGTGCTCAAGAATATCCCGTTCAACCGTGTCCTTCTCTTGGTATAAGACAGCGACGAGTTCTTGCTCAACGCCATTTAGGGGCACCGTGTAGTAGCGGCCAAAGAATTCTTCGATGGTGGCTACCCACAGATCGCGCAGCACCTGGGGTGATTTATCGCGCAGCTGCCCCGGCTGTAGGGATGACTGCCGCAAATCATCTAACAAATCTTCAAATCGCCGCAGAATGACAAACAATAGCTCCCGCTTTTTGTCGAGACGCAGAATGTCGATTTCCACCGGTTCCGACGTGGTGTTTTCTAAATCTGTCTGGAGCTTGGCAAACACCGCCTCAAACACCATGGTTTGCACATCGCCACTGCGCAGGGCAACAGGCTGAGGTACGGTCATGGCGGCGGCAGCTCCCACGGAACTGGGGCGCGGTGCCGATAGCCCGGCAGAGGTACTGGCGCGTCCTCGGGGCTTTGAATTTTTGTTTTTGTGGACCCAGCCAGCGTCTGTATAATCGCGGGTGGACCAGAGCTGCTGCATACACCAGCGGGCGGCCTTAAGCTCACGCAGTTGACCGGTTAGGACCTGGCGTTCTAGCCAACTCAGACGCGCTCGGCGCAGCTCGTTTGCGGTCTTCGCTAGCTGCTGCTCAATTTTATCGCCCCCCGACAGCCGCAGGCTCAGTCGCATCGCAGTCAGCGGTCCAGGGAGCTGAGCCGGTTGCTGGGTACGCGGCGGCTCCATGGGGCGGCTAGATGCTTGGGCCACCGTTCGAATCAGCTGCGCCAGTTCACGCACGGGCATGCCTCGGGTGCCATAGCCACTGGCCCCCACCTGGCGGGCAGCGGCTTCTAGCACAGGCTCATCGCGGGCACTGAGTACGAGCACCGGCAGCTTGGGAAACTCAGTTTTGATAGATTTACACAGCTGTAGCCCAGAGCTGCTGACGGGATCGGTGCCTGTATCGCTGGCCCCTAATCCCAAATCGACAATGACTAAATTGATGGGGCGCTGTCCGCGCAGGGTGGGATCGGTAAAGGAGTCTGCCTGGATGCGATCGCATTTCCGCACAATCGTCAGGGCCTCAGCTGCACTGGCCGCCTCAGCCGCAATTTGAAAACCGGGCAGCTGTTCCAGCCATACCCGTAACCCCAGCCGAAAGGTGGGGTCTTCATCCACCAGCATTAATTGCAAGGGACGTTCACTCATGCCGCCTGATGCACCGTTTTAATCTCACCGTTCTAGTATCCTCTACTGGCTTCAGTTTGCGGTGTTAGTGGCTGCATTTCCTAATAAAGACCAGGAGAAATTCGGGTCGTTATTCAAAATCCTCGTCATAGCCATCGTCGTCTGCGTAGCCATCATCGTCGTAATAGTCAGGCTCTACCGGCGCTTGCAGCGATTGGATATAGGCGCGTTCAGCATCCCAAATAGCAATGGAATTGCGGGCTTCACCGTATAGAGCCCGACCCGGTGAAATGCGAGCGGCAACTGCGATCGCATCCGACAGTCTGCCCTCATAGGCCAGCTCCTCAGCTTCATTCAAAATAGGCCGATCTTCCGCCACCTGAATGCGGGTGGTCCATTCCTTAATCGACACCTGGGCCTGACTATACAACGCCCGCCCCTGCTGAATCTTGCGCGCCTCCTTAATGGCCGCTGGCAGCTTGCCTTTACTGGCCAAATCCAGCGCCGCACTATAAAGGGGCTGATCCTCCAACACCTGAATTTGCTTCGTCCACTGGGCAATATTTGTCTGGGCGTCTATCCGCAATGCCCGCCCCTGCTCAACGTTACGGGCTTCAGCAATAGCCGCCTCCAAGCTGACTTTATCGCCATTGTCCGCCAGCTGCTGAGCGCGAGCCAAAAAGGGCCGATCTTCAATGCGTTGAATTTCTTTAGACCAGTGGGCCACTAAGGTTTGAGCCTGCTGCCGCAGCGGTCGATCGGGGCCGATCTGCTGGGCTTGCTCAACGGCGAGCTTTAATGAGCCCTTTTGGTTGAGGTTAGCCACTAACGTCGCTCCGTAAAGCTGTTGCAGGTCACTCAGCTGATTTGACCACCGCGCTAATTGAGTCTGGGCATCGTCATAAAATGGGCTGCCGTTATCAATGCGCTCCATCGCTTGGATCGCATCCATCAGGTTCAGAATTTCGCCATAGGTGGGCTCCCAATCCTGACTAAATGCGGCCAGCCGCTGAGCATGGGCATAGAGGACCAGGTCGTTGGCCTCCGGCTCCGCCGCCAGGTTTACTGGCACCTGTTGAATAATTGCGATCGCACCCTCTAGATCCTCCTGCTCCCACTTTTGAAAGCCATAGTTCAATAGGGTTTGAGACCAATCTGCGATCAGGGGCTTGGCTTCAGGCCAAGACAGACTTTGCACATCAATCTGCCGGACCAACGTCAGCGCTTCCAACTAGCTGTCCATCTTGCCATCGTTAGCCAGCGGTGTGGCTTGGATCAGATGACGTCGATCATCTTCTTCACGCTGAATATACTGTCCCAAATACCGATGACGATCCTTAAGCCAGTGGTCACTCGTTAGCCGTTTCATGGCCCGTAGCTGCTTACGGGCACCGCTCCAGTTTTGATTCCCCACCGCGTCAGTCACAGCGGTCGTAATTTCTGCTCCCTTCGTCCACTCTTGCTCCCAGCGTTCTAGGGCCGTCTTAGCATCCGCATGGATCTCAGCTCGGGGCGGAATATAACCCAAAAGCTGAGCAGCTCGGTCTAAGTTACCCGCCTGCATTCGTTTCTGAGCCAGCTTAAACAGCCCCTTAGACCAGCGATTGGTCACCTCCTGAGAGTCCTGGAACAGCGGATGGGTATCATCCCAATCAGACACTAGCTGGACCCCGGCCACCAAATCCCGTTCAGACCCCGATACGGCCGCCTGTCTAGCACAGTACAGACGCTCACTATCGGCACTAAATACCGATATGTCATTGCATTTGGGTAAGGGAGGTAGGCGAGTAATTAAAGCAATGGCCCAGAGGCCCAGGGCGCTCGATGCCGCCAACAACAACAGCCACACACCCGACCAAAACCACGGAAGACCGATTGGCTTGCTAAACAACGGGTACAGCCGCGCAGGCTCATCACCCTTAGCTAAGGGTGATGAGCTAAATTGCTGCGGATCGGTAGGCGTAGCTGTCATTAGCGGCAGTATCTCAAAAAATATAAGCCCAGAGTCCCCAAAGTGGAGTCAAACTCACACCCGAACTTGTTGCGACACAAGTCATTAGGCCAGTAGATGTTTGGCTTAAATCGCTAAAGCAGCTCCCTCAGGATGCCAGGGAAACCATCCTATAAATCCATGTTTTGTCTGACCGTTGCGCCAACAAGGTGCGGACTCAGGCTGGAAATATCCTTAGAGTTAAACCAAAAATTTTGCTGTCATTGTAGTGGCAATTGACCGCATTACGCAGGTTTTCGATAAAAACCTTTGCCAAAAAGAATATTCAAAGTCCAAAAGCTCCCAGATACGGTGTCGCTCCTGAAAATAAACATTCAATAGGCAAATTTTCGCCTATCCCTTTAAGGTCTTCGCGAACAATTGGCAGCTATCCGATACGTCAATAATTTCTCCACAAAAGCAATACGGGGATTTATCGTTACAATCAGTCTCTTTTCGATCTCTTTAGGAGTGTAGCGACGGAATACTCCTCTCGTGGCTCCCCTAATGAGAAGAGGCGATCGGCATACACCGACCGCCTCTTAATGGTTAACGAATAGCTATCGAGGGTGCATTCGCTAATGAATCAGCACATTAGTAGTCGAAGTCACCCATGCCGCCGCCAGCGCCAGCGCCAGCCGCTTCCTTAGGTTCGGGCTTATCAACAACAATGCACTCAGTCGTCAGAACCATAGCCGCGATGGAAGCAGCATTCTGAGTAGCCGAGCGAGTTACCTTAGCGGGGTCAACGACACCAGCCTGCAACATATCAACGTACTCGTTGGTCGCTGCATTAAAGCCGATGTTAAAGTCCTTTGCCTTGACGTACTCAGCAACCACAGCACCGTTCTGACCAGCGTTCTCAGAGATCCGCTTGAGGGGAGCAGTCAACGCGCGAGTCACAATCAGGGCACCCGTTAGCTCTTCATCAGCCAGGTTAGCGTTAGACCACTCTTCGAGGCCAGGGGCCAGGTGAGCCAGAGTTGTACCACCACCAGGAACGATACCTTCTTCAACGGCAGCCTTAGTGGCGTTGATGGCATCTTCTAGACGGAGCTTGCGGTCCTTCATCTCAGTTTCGGTGGCAGCACCGACTTTGATCACAGCCACACCACCGGAGAGCTTAGCTAGGCGCTCCTGCAGCTTCTCTTTGTCATAGCTGGAGTCAGACTCTTCGATTTGACGACGAATCTGCTCGCAGCGAGCCTTAACATCGGCTTCGTTACCTTCGGCAACCAACGTGGTGTTGTCCTTGGTTAGGGTAATGCGGCGGGAGGTGCCAAGCATGTCGATGGAAACGCCATCTAGCTTGAGGCCAGCGTCTTCAGTGATGACTTGACCACCGGTCAATACAGCGATGTCCTCGAGCATGGCCTTACGGCGATCGCCAAAGCCAGGGGCCTTCACAGCCGCTACGTTGAGCACACCGCGCAGACGGTTGACAACGAGGGTGGCTAGAGCTTCTTTTTCGATGTCCTCAGCAATAATTAGCAAAGGCTTGCCGGAGCGGGCCACTTGCTCAAGCACAGGAACCAGGTCCTGTACCAGGGCAATTTTCTTGTCAGTGAGCAGAATGTAGGGATCGTCTAGAACCGCTTCCATGCGCTCGGTGTCGGTGGCGAAGTAAGGGGAGATATAGCCCTTATCAAAGCGCATACCTTCGGTAATTTCTAGCTCAGTCGTCATGGACTTACCTTCTTCCAAGGAGATGACGCCTTCACGGCCAACTTTCTCCATGGCTTCGGCAATCATCTTGCCGACTTCTTCATCGTTACCAGCGGAAATGGTGCCAACCTGGGCAATGGCAGTCGAATCACCCACGGGCTGCGCGTGCTCGGCAATGCGCTCTACCAGGTAAGCAGTGGCTTTCTCAATACCCCGCTTCAGGGAAATCGCATTGGCACCGGCTGCCACGTTGCGTAGGCCTTCTTTAACAATGGCGTGGGCCAAGACGGTCGCTGTAGTGGTACCGTCGCCTGCTGCGTCATTAGTCTTAGAAGCGGCCTGGCGGATTAGGGCCACACCCGTATTTTCGATGTTGTCCTCTAGCTCAATTTCCTTGGCAATGGTGACACCGTCATTGACGATTTGAGGAGAGCCAAATTTCTTTTCGAGGACAACGTTACGTCCCTTGGGGCCAAGGGTAACAGCAACGGCCTCAGCCAAAGTATCCATGCCTTTTTCGAGGGCACGACGAGCATTCTCGGTATATATGATGCGCTTAGCCATGAATTAACCTATGT
>CALBPH010000786.1 GCA_937899365.1 uncultured Leptolyngbya sp. | reverse complement strand
ACCTACGACCAATCGATTAACAGTCGACCGCTCTACCACTGAGCTACTGAGGATTGTTCAGCTTTACCAATATAGGTAATTGTATGGCAGTTGCGCAAGGGGATTTTTAATCTTTCCGAGCGAATCATGGCAAACCTTGTAAAAGCTGCTTTGACGTCAGAATGCCACCATCTAGCCAGTCATGCCATCAGGCCATTTATTCCATCAGGTTAGATCTTAGTTTTGCTAGCTTTGCTTGAACGTCTGGATTGAGCGATTTGGATAGGAACCGCTGTTTAGATTGTTTTTTGGGTTTTTGACGATGTTTTACTTTTTGTTCTGAAAGCTGTACATCCAGGCCAAGTTGGGCGGCTGACATCCACTCAGCGCCGTAGCCCACCACCGTTAGCTGCTGAGCGCGGTCGGAGGTGGCGACAATCAGTCGTTTCTCAAATTTACGAAGATCGTTGCGAAATTTGGCACAGGATATTTCTATATAGCTGTCAGCGGTTTGGCCAAAGCTAGTGTAATGAATGGAAAGATGTTGGGTAAATCGCTCACTCCGGTGGGCTTGGCGCTGACCATAGGCGTCAAAGACAAGTAAGGTTTCAAATCCTCTGTAGGCACTGTAGTTGGCTAGGCTCTCGGCGAGTTGATTACGGGCAATATCTAGACCCTGACCGTCGCGAAGTTCGATTAATTCTGGCCAGGCACCGATTACGTTATACCCATCGACGAATAAGATTGCCTGCGAGGTAGAACCGGTCATCTGTGGGTGCCTGGGTAATGTATAAGCTAAGTCTATGATTCCTTTAGCTTAACGTTCGCTACCTATGTAACAAGCGGCCTCGATGATTTTTCTTGAAAATTTAGGTCAGATGGAGATTTTGCAGGGCCTGCTTGACCTGTTCTGGGGCTCCTTCGGTGGTTACCCGCCCCTGCTCTAGCAAAATGGCGCGATCGCAATAGTCTAATTCCACTAGCCGATGGGTTACCCATAGGGCCGTAATGCCTTGGCGTTTAACCAAATCACGCACTTGAGCCACCAACTCTAGCTGACTATCTGGGTCTAGCAGTGCGGTGGGTTCGTCAAAGAGCAGCACGCGGCAATGCTGGGCGAGGGCACCTGCGATCGCAACCCGCTGTTTTTGCCCCCCGCTGAGGGCATAGATGGGCCGCCGCTTTAGATGTAGCTAATTGACCATAGATAGGGCGTCATCCACCCGTCGCCGCACCGCTTCGTAGGCCAAAGGCCACATCTGCACCAACCGTCGGCATCACCAGCTGGTGATCCGGGTTTTGAAAGACAAACCCCACCGGTTTCTGCAAATGAATTTTGCCCTGGGGGGCATCCAACAGTCCGGCCAGTAACCTCAAGAGGGTGGACTTGCCGCTGCCGTTGGTGCCCAGCAGCATACAAAACTCACCCGGCTGCACCCGTAGCGAACAGCCCGCCAGCACCGACGCCCCCGAGGCCCAGCTAAAGTGCAAATCGTCAATTGCGATCGCGCAATGCTCCATCATTTGAGCGTTAGACCAGTAAAAATCAAACCAGCACTAATCATTGGCCATGGCAAAAAAGCCAGCTGCTTTCCCCGATGAGGACGCACCACCAGATTTTTCATAGATCTGTACGGCCGCCAGTTCGCTTACCAATACCGATACCTTTTTCCCCTCTTGCTTGTCACAGCTCAGTTCAACGACGACAGGCTGTCCTGTTTTCATCGCATCCAAAATAGTCCCATAGGTTTCATTTGCAGCCTCCAGGGTTTGCTTTTGAACCGACATGGGTAGGGCCGTGTGCTTTAGCGAAAGCACAACTATATACATGTGCAAAAAATATTTTTCTGAGAAGTCCGGTCTCTAGTATGTCAAAAATGACCCGCAAGTATGGCACCAATAATTAGGACAAAGCACCCAATCGCCAAATCTTAAGAGAAACTACTACTTGCAAAAATTCCAGTCGCCTTTCAGAAAGATACCCCTATAATGAGAAAAATAGTAAAGATAAGTAAATTTCTGCTCATAAAGACGTTCGAATCAATTAAGGCATTATTCCGCGCAGCGGACTACATATTTTTTATTCTGTGCCCTCGTTCGTCTAATCAGCAGACTGCTTATCACTATTGATTCAGAAAGCAAACTAGAGGATTTGAGATGACCATTGCAATGGGCCGTGCTGGAGCAGATCGAGGCGTGT
>CALBPH010000785.1 GCA_937899365.1 uncultured Leptolyngbya sp. | reverse complement strand
TTAGCCAAATGGCTCTATTCATCATGGAAATCTGATGCTGGCTCAGTACATGTGCTATCACAAGCGCTCCCCATGGTTGCATTGACCTTTTTGGTCCCATAGGGGTAGTCACCGCATAAAATCACTAACGTTACAGTCAAATGTTACTGCTGTTAACATAGGGTGATAAAATCTTTAAGCACCCTCCGGAGTTAAGGTTTACCAATGGTGAAATCTGGCCGTGACGCCTCCTATCATCACGGTGATTTGCGCCAGGCGCTGATTGATGGGGCCGTGGCTTTGATTAGGGAGAACCAAGATGGGAAAACCTTGTCAATGCGTGAGGTGGCTCGACGGGCGGGGGTATCTAATGCTGCCCCCTATCGTCACTTTGCTGATAAGGACGCTTTGCTGGCGGCGGTGGCGGAAAAGGGGTTTCGGTTGCTGACTGCTGCTTTAAAGGCAGGTGTGGAATCAGCTACGGATGATCCGGTGCGCAGTTTGCAGGCCAGTGGAGTGGCCTATGTGAAATTTGCGATCGCATATCCCGCCTACTATCGAGTCATGTTTAGCGCATTTCAGCCAGGAGAGTCCAGCTGTCCTGACTTAAATGATGCCGGAGATGATGCATTTTCAGTGCTGGTAGGGGCCATCACCCAGGGACAGACCGCTGATAAAATCAAGTCGGGCAATCCTCAACAGCTGGCCTGGGTAGCCTGGTCGCTGGTCCATGGGTTAGCAATGCTCGTCATCGAACGACAGCTGCCGCTCGCAGATGAATCGTCCATAGCTGCATTTGCGGAGCTGGCCGTTCAGACATTAGGTGAAGGACTCAATAGCGCTTAATCATCCCAGAAGAAACATTAAAAAATTTGAATCAGGCCAAGTTCCATTTGGCTCAGGCTGAAAGATAAGCGCATTGGGATAGCTAATGGCGGGTATCGCCCATAAAATGCCGTTGCTAATTTAGGATATGAACCGATCTGTGAGATATGCACCGATATTTGCCAGATAAATTCATACCGAGGATCAGCAACGCCCATAAAATTAATCATCCCCTAGCATCTATCAGCGTTAACTTAGACTCTTTAGAAGAGACTCTAACCAGTTTTCTTAAATTTGGACTACTTTTCCAATGGAACGAGCCACTGTCCTAATGCATTAGGACAGTGGCTCCACAGCAGCTAACCAGACAGGCAAATGTCCCAAGGCACCAGGCTATTTGCTATATGTCCCATAGAATAGTAGTAATTCCCCTGTCTCTGTATGGC
Source organism: uncultured Leptolyngbya sp. (assembly GCA_937899365.1). Classification (GTDB taxonomy): domain Bacteria; phylum Cyanobacteriota; class Cyanobacteriia; order Phormidesmidales; family Phormidesmidaceae; genus Leptothoe. The sequence continues at coordinate 6,925 of CALBPH010000785.1, read as the reverse complement.
TAGCATTGGGCCCATCGTTAGTCGCTACTGTCACAAACCTCCATGCAACCCTATTCGAAATTTGTTGAGCTGTCTCTCACCCCCTACGCCGCTGCCCTGCTCGGGCGTGAGCAGTTTATGGATATGGGCATTAGGGAAATGTGGCCCCAAATACCTCGGATTGCCGGACCCGCTTACACGGTGAGCTGTGCCCCAGGGGATAACCTAATGCTCCACGCTGCGATTTACAGAGCAGAACCGGGGTCAGTCATCGTGGTCAAAGCTGGGGACGTGGACTACGCCATGTCAGGGGGGAATGTTTGCGCCACAGCCCAAAAAAGAGGGATTGCTGGGTTTGTGATTGATGGGGTGATTCGGGATGTGGCAGAAGTCCGCGAACTGAAATTTCCAGTTTTTGCCCGAGGGGCAATGCCAATTCCAGGCAAAAAGCAGGGGCCAGGCACCCTACAAACCACCATCATTTGTGGTGGGGTACAGGTAGAGGCAGGTGATATTGTTGTTGCCGATGAGGAAGGAATTGGAGTGATTCCAGCGGTGCAGCAAGAATCTGTGTGGGAGATTGCCAAGCGGCGAGCTGACAAAGACGCCGCTCGCTCGTTACATGAGTGGGAGACTGAGCATCGGGCTAAGGGTGAGAAAAATCTCAAAGAGAGCGGATTTGGCGGATAGCGACTAAGAACGCGCCACTTATCGATAATATCGCTGCTCAAGCCAGGTGCGGGCCTCAGCTTCAGATAGCCAGCCTGATTGTTGCTGAGTAACTGGATCATAGATGTTGTAGGTAGTCTGACCGTTGTCATCGCACCGTTTCTCAAACACTGGTGCAGAAGACCCCGTAGCCAGCTTTAAAGCAGATGCCCAAAAAGCGCCCTGAGAGAATGCATCGATCAGACGCTGCCAATAGTTTCCGAGCCGAGACGTCTGGGGCTCACCCCCCTGAAGAATAATTCCATGGGGCTCAGATAACCGTCGCTGAAACTTCATCAGCTTTAACTCCATTTGCATAGTGGACAACCATGGGCTTTGACCATCACCGGTGCAAACCCATGGCTATAGTTTTGCGAAAAAAACCTAACCAGAACAGAGTCAGTTAAGCTAAATTGTTATGAATACAGTTAGGTAAAGATAAACTGTACCGGTTATTTTTTGCTCAACTGTACGGGTGCCCTTTGCTGATAAAGAGGATTTTATGACCATTAGCCCCCTTAGCCCGCAGCTATCTCCCCTGAGTACGGACAAGGAATCTACGCTCTACGAGCAGGTGGCTGAGCGCATCCAGGCCTTGATCCGAGAGGGCACCCTCAAACCGGGCGATCGTCTTCCGTCTGTGCGTAAACTCAAGCAGCAGCTGTCGGTTAGCATGTCTACTGTGCTTGAAGCCTATCGTTTGTTAGAGGATCGCGGTTTTATTGTGGCTCGGCCCCAGTCGGGATATTACGTCAAAACAACGGCCCTTCCAGATGAACCCTCCCAGTCTGCCCCCCCAGCCGAGGTGTGTGCCGTCGATATTTCTCTAATGCTGCGGCTGCTGCGGAGGGAGCTCTCCCCCGACGCCATCCTTCTGGGGGCCGCCGTACCGGGGGTAGAGCACTTTCCCCTTAACACCCTGAATCGCTTAATGGGGCAGGTAATGCGAGCCGATCCCATGGCTGTGCATTCCTACAGCACCGTGCCCGGCTGTGAATTTTTACGCCGAGAAGTGGCCAAACGTATGCTCAATGCTGGCTGTTCCATAGCCCCGGACTGTATTGTGGCCACAGCCGGAACGACCGAAGCTTATTATTTGGCCCTACGCACCGTAACGCAGCCAGGGGATACGGTTGTGATTGAGTCCCCTGCATACTACGCGGTCCTAGAAGCGATGAACTCCCTGGGGCTAAATGCGCTGGAGCTGCCCACCCCCCCACGGGATGGCATCTCGCTGAGTGCCTTACAATCCGCTTTTGAAAATCAATCTGTGGCAGCGTGCTTTTTGGTGTCAAATTTTAGTAATCCCATCGGTAGCTGTATGGGCGATCGCAAAAAAAAGGCCCTGGTTGAGTTACTCAATCAGTATGATGTGCCCCTGATAGAAGATGACATCTATGGAGAGCTGAACTTTGAGGGCAGTCGTCCCAAGGCCATCAAAGCGTTTGACACGGAAGGACGGGTCATTTACTGCTCATCGGTCAGCAAAACCCTCTCTCCAGGATTGCGGGTGGGCTGGTGTATTGCGGGGCGATATCAGCAGCAGATAGAACATATGAAAGTTGTTGTCAGTCACATGACCGCCACCGCGCCCCAACTCGCGGTGGCAGCTTTTTTTGCCAATGGTGGCTACGATCGCCACCTACGGATGTTGCGCCGCGCCTATCAGCAACAAATGAACCAAATGCTCCAGGCGATTCTGGATTATTTTCCGGCGGAGACACGGGCGACTCACCCCCAGGGAGGGCATGTTCTGTGGGTGGAAATTACGGGTGGTTTTAATGCGCTAGAGCTGTTTGAAGACGCTGTTCAACACCACATTAGTATTGCCCCGGGGCCGATGTTTTCAGCGTCGGATGCCTATCAGAACTGTTTCCGTTTGAACACCGGGCTGCCCTGGTCAGAGAAAATTGAGCAGGCGATGAAAACCCTCGGAGATTTGGCGAAGAAACAATTGGCCCGCAAAATTTTGGCAAGTTAAACGAGGTTATCTCTAACAGATGCCTAATCAGGCGTTTCGTTCCCGAGTAATGCGCCAGCTCAATAAGATGACGGGTAACAGCCCCACCAGCAAAATCATCAGTGCTGGTGCTGAAGCTTCTACTAGTCGTTCGTCTGAGGCATATTGATATACCCTGACTGCCAGGGTGTCAAAGTTAAACGGACGCATTACTAGCGTGGCGGGCAACTCTTTCATCACATCTACAAACACCAACATGACCGCTGTGAGTAAACTGCTGGCCATGAGGGGTGTGTGAATTTTAACAAGAGTTTTGGTGGGAGAACACCCGAGGCTGCGGGCCGCGTCGTCAATGGTGGGGCGGATTTTGCCGAGGCCCGATTCGACAGTGCCTAACGCGACGGCCAGAAACCTGACCAAGTAGGCAAAAATCAAAGCCGTAATCGTACCACTCAGAATGAGGCCAATATTGTTGCCAGTGGCGGCTTCAATCCAGGCCGATAGCCCTTGATCAAACCTGACAACGGGGATCAAAATACCGACGGCGATGACGGCACCGGGGACGGCATACCCCATGGAGGCAAGGCGTACTCCTAAACTGACTGCCCGCTGCTTGCTGAGGCGCTCACCATAGCCCAACACTAGGGCCACAACGACACCGATACCGGCGGTGAGACCGGCCAGGATCAGACTGTGCTGTGCCAGCTCAAGAAACCGATTGTCCAGGGTTTCTTCTAAATGGGTGAGGGTCATGTGGGCCAATAACCCACCGGGTAATAACAGACCCAGGGTAATGGGTAGGCCACAGGTCGCTATTGCTCCCCAGGCTCGTAGCCCTTGCAATTCATAGGCCTGGGGCCGTTGGACGCTATTTTTGGCTTGGTAGTATTTGGCCTGTCGTCGTGACCACCGTTCTAAAACAATCAGTATGAGGATAAATACCATTAGCATGGCCGATAGCTGGGCGGCCGCAACTCGAGCGCCCATGCCAAACCAGGTGCGGTAAATACCGGTGGTAAAGGTACTGACGCCAAAATAGTCATCGGTTCCAAACTCGCGCAGGGTGTCCATGAGTGCTAAGGACAACCCGGCGATAATTGCCGGGCGGGCTAAGGGGAGGGCGACCCTAAAGAAACTGCGCCAGGGGCCACATCCTAGGGAGCGGCTGGCTTCTAGGGTACAGACAGACTGTTCTAAAAAGGCCACCCGAGCCAACATGTATACGTAGGGGTAGAGGGTGAGGCTAAACATGGCAATGGCTCCGCCCACTGAGCGGACGTCGGGGAACCAGTAGTCACTGACGGACTGCCAGCCAAAGTGCGATCGCAACCAAAACTGCACCGGTCCGTAATAATCTAGCCAGTCGGTATAGGTGTAGGCCAGCAAGTAAGCGGGTGCCGCCAGTGGTAGCAACAGGGCCCATTCAACCAGACGGCTGACTGGATGACCAGCACCCCCACCCCCACCCCCACCTTTAACAGCAGCGAATGGGTAATGTATTGGGTTAATACCGTTGAGGCCAGATGGCTGAAGACGCCTTCACTGGGGGATAACACACTGCCTAACACCACTAAAATAGGTGATGCCACTAGCAACGCTATCAGCCACACCGTAACGGTCCAACCGTTGATGCGGGGAAGGCGGGGGGTGGTCCGGGACAGGTCTATCGTCATCGGCAATGCAGTCAACAGGAGGGCAATTGGTTTATTGTCAGCTATAGCTGGCCGTTGCATCAACTAGAGCATCGTTTCGTTTGCCCCCTCAAACCATGGCTTTAACCGTTCTAATCATTGGCGGCAGTGGCCGTATCGGTCGTAGCGTAGCCGCAGACCTGTTGCGCTATACCGATGTGACCGTGACCCTGACGGGAAGACGGTCCCAGGCGGCGTTTAAGCTACAGTCTCGTCAGCGGTATCAGCAGCTGTTGGTGAGCGATCTGGTCGGTGTGGGAGATGCGATCGCAAACCACGATCTAGTTATCCACTGCGCCGGACCGTTTCGTACACGAGATTTTAATATCCTGGCCCAGTGCATTGAGCAAAAAACACCCTACATAGACGTCGCCGATAGCCCCGATTATGTCAGTGAAGCCTTAGCGTTTAAAGATGTGGCCAAAGCCGCAGGTGTTACCTGTATTGTCAGCACCGGGGTATTTCCAGGTATTTCTAACAGCATGGTTCGCCAGGGTATCGAGCAGTTAGAGACGGCTGACCAAGTGCACCTCAGCTATTTAGTCGCCGGTTCGGGGGGAGCCGGCGTCACGGTTATGCGCACCACCTTTACCGAGCTGCAAACTCCCTTTGAAGCCACGGTCAATGGTGAGCGCACAGTCATTCAGCCCTACAGCGGCCGCGAAATATTACCGTTTCCATCCCCCTACAACTCAGGCGCTGGTGTTTATTGGTTCAATACTGTTGAGGCACTCACCCTAGCCCAGTCATTTCCTCAGCTCAGCAGCGTGATTACCAAATTTGGCTCACTTCCCGATGCCTACAATCGCCTCACCGGACTCATGACATTGTTACCCCCTAGCTGGCTACGGCAACCCGCAACGGTAGAATTTCTCTCCCAGGTGAGCTATGCCATGACCCAGGTAACCGATCGCTTCAGCGGTACCGGCATTGCCATACGCTTAGCCATTACGGGGCACCATCAGGGACAAGCAATAACCTATTTAGCTACAGCAACCCATCCAGATACGGCAGCGGCAGCTGGTTACGGTACTGGTAGTGTCGCCCAGCTGTTGCTGGCTGGGCAGCTGGCGCTACCGGGAGTATGGCCAGTAGAACAAGTACTGCCAACGTCTCTCTTTGAAAAGACGCTGGCAGAGCGCGGATTAGTGATCAATGGCAAGATACATCCCAGCAGTCATCATGCTGATTGTTAGATAACCCGACGATTAATCGTTCTAACTGCCAACGTTACAACGGTTAGTCGTCATCGTCATCGTCATCGTCGTCGTCGTCGTCGTCATCATCATCGTCGTCGTCGTCGCCACCACCCTGGTCAATATCACTATCAATATCAACGGAATTATCAATCTCAATCTCATTTTTGATTGATATATAGATATCCAAGAAATCGTCGGCCACATACTCATTGCGAACGTACTCCACAATTCCCTGGCTAGCCATGGCCTGATACACAAAACTAGAGGCTTCAGAACGGCTCACCACTTGGAGGAGATTGAGCCGCTTGCGGTTAGGGTAGTTAACAATGATGCCACGCTCCGTTAGGGCGGCGATGAGCAAACGATATTCCGTAGGGATTGTCTCAGCGTCCTCATAGATACTGAGGATTTCTGTCACACTTTTACCCGAGACAATCTCGGTATATCCCAGACCACGGGCTAGGGAGACTAGCACATCCAGGCGAGTTAGACGTCGCTCGGGGTTGGCAACAATGTTCTCTAAATCGATAAAGCCCATAGAATAGGCTTTTTGAATGGCACTGTACGCCCAATAGCTGCGAGAGATACCAGAAATAGAAGATACCTGGCGCACTGCTCTCACATTAAACGCTTTGTTGATCAACGCTGAGAACTGAGCGTGGGTAAGCCCATTGGTGGGCATAAACATACCGTTGGGAAAGCCCTCAAGCACCCCACGATTGCTCAACGGATACACAAAACTAGAGGCCCAATAATCTTGGCTAATATCCGTAAAACTAGTTTGGCGCACAACACTGCGACGAATTACCTGAGACCTCTGAGTTTGGACCAGCAACTCTGAGTTAGCCTCTTGTTCTGCTATTTGAGTATCGCCAGACGCCGCTTGTGCTGCATTAGAAAAGAAACAGATAGAAAGTATTGTTAGAAGAGAAATACTTAGGCTGCTAATACTACGCGTTAGCCATAAAGCAGTAGGAATATTCATGATTGGGTTCCCTTAGATCAAAAACAAATTCACACAAATTATGCTCAGCTGTCCCCGATTCCATCCGCTACTGATATGACCATCTCTTTGCTAAGCAAAGAGATGGTCCATGCTGCTGGCAGTGCATGACAAATAAAGCTGTACCAAAATTCAATACAGCAAAAATACTATAGTCAGTAACGTTTATCTGAAAAACGCCGTTGCTGATTTAGGAGATGCTCCGCTCTGTTGAAAATGCCATACGCTGGCATCTTGTCGATAACATCATTCTTAGGAGCAGCAACGTTCAAAAAACAAGGTCTGAACTGTAGTAGGTTCTGTGGTAGAAGACCCTAGATGTGATTCAACTCTTTGGACCAATTTTTTAAGTGGTTTTCAAGGTTGAAAATGATGTCAAACTTCA
>CALBPH010000784.1 GCA_937899365.1 uncultured Leptolyngbya sp. | reverse complement strand
AGCAAGCGGCTGCAAAGGCAATGAGTCGCACTCCCCTCGGGCGGTTTGGCCAACCGGAAGAAATTGCCAAAGCCGTATTGTTCTTAGCCAGCGATGATTCAGCGTTCATGTTAGGCGAAGAAATTTTAGTCGATGGCGGTTGGGCCACCTTATAGGGGTGACTACAGCCAATAAGGAGATGGGCGATCGCACTGCCAATCAAGTAACACTGCTCAATACATGAGGAAGAGGTCTCAATGAAATTTCAGGTCACTCAGGGCCAGGCATGTGGTTTTCTGGCAGGTCTATTAGCGTCAGGATTGCTCGTCGTGGCGGCTTCAGCACAGGAAACTCTCAAACGCGCGATTAATCCACCGGAGCTGGCGAACTCTTTGCAATACGGATATTCCCAGGCCACGATCACGGCCACTGATGCTAGCTTGGTTCATGTTGCGGGCCAGGTCGGGATGTCTGAAGATGGTCCCAACGACTTTGAAAGCCAGGTTGATCGATCTTTTGATGCCTTGCTTGCCACCCTAGATGTTGCCGGTACGAGTGCTGACAACGTCGTCAAGATCACATTGTTGATCGCAGAGTACGATGCCGAGAAACTAGCCTATATGGTGGAAAAACGCAAAGCGGTATTCGGCGACAATCCGCCAGCCAGCACCTTAATTCCAGTCCCAGCTCTCTATGCGCCAGGAGTACTTTTCGAAATTGATGCGGTTGCAGTTGCCCCCAGGTCAAACTGAGGAAATGTACAACAATCTGCACTAAGCTTCTTGTACCTATTATCGTTGCAACCCTTGTTATATAAAGCTTAGTGCTGCGGCAAACACACAATGCATTGTGCTGTTTGCTATATTTTCTGTCACCATTGGCTTGTCTAAAAAATAGTGTATGCAGATAAAGAAACTAGATCACGTTGGCATCCGCGTGATGGATGTCGATAAATCCATGCAGTTCTACAAAGCGCTGGGATTTAAGGTGACTCGAGAAGACTATAAGGAACAGGTATTTGTAGTCAGACATCCCAGCGGCATCGAAATTAATCTAATTGCCCATGGCAATTGTGATTACGATAAGCGCAATATTTTGATGGATGTGAAAGCTAAGTATCCCGGATATACGCATTATGCGATCACTGTTGAATCCGTTCAAAATGCTAAGCATATTTTGGAATCCATCAATATAAAAATAACAGGAGGGCCTGTCACATTTGGAGATGGAAAAACTTCTATTTTCATCCGTGATCCAGACTTGAATGTGATTGAGTTTACTGAATTGCCGAACTAAATCACGATAGCAACCTAGCATTGGTCGGACTTTACGTGACTTCTCCAACAACAGTATTTTTCTGCAAGTATCGAGGCGAGCATGACGCGTACGTTAACCGAAGGCCCGGTAGGTTCCCAATTGGTAAAACTAACCCTGCCGATGGTGTGGGGTTTGTTTGCGCTAATCGCCTTCAACTTGGTGGATACTTACTTTGTTGGACAGTTGGGCACCGCCCAACTAGCGGCCATGAGTTTTACCTTCCCAGTGGTGATGACCTTGGGAAATCTGGCCTTTGGTCTGGGTGTCGGGGCGTCTTCGGTGATTGCCCGAGCAATCGGAGAAGGAGACATACGGCGGGTACAACGCTTCACCACCAACAGCCTGACCCTAGCCCTAACGGCAGTATTTTTGTTTGCCAGCCTAGGGCTGCTCACGATTGCCCCCCTATTTAAGGCCTTGGGGGCAGGCCCCGATATTTTGCCTTATATTCGCGAGTACATGCAGATTTGGTACTTCGGTATCGTATTTTTGGTGGTGCCCATGGTCGGCAACAGCGCCATTCGGGCAGCGGGAAATACCCTGACTCCCAGCATCATCATGACCGTGGCAGCAGGGACGAATATTGTCTTAGATCCGCTGTTGATTAATGGAGCCTTAGGATTTCCCCGGTTAGAGCTACAGGGAGCAGCACTGGCGACGGTGATTGCCCGAGCGGTATCCCTGGTGGTGGCTTTGCTGGTGTTGCGATTCAAAGAAAACTTGCTCTCCACCCAAATTCCTGACCTCGAAGAAACGCTCTGGTGCTGGCGCGACATTTTATCGGTAGGTCTACCGGCAGCAGCAGCCAGTATGATTACACCCATTTCTATTGGGGTCGTGACCAGTTTTTTGGCGATTCACGGGGCAGCGACAGTGGCAGCATTTGGCCTAGCTTCGCGGGTGGAATCCCTAGCATTGATTGCGATCATGGCGCTGGCCGCTAGCATGGGGCCATTTGTGGGACAGAACTGGGGAGCGCAGCAGATTGATCGGGTGCGGCTGGCTCTCGGTCAGGGGTATCGCTTTTGCCTAGTCTGGGGATTGTTTATGGCAGTCGTGCTGGGGCTGGGATCTCGACCCTTGGCAGCTATTTTCAATCCTGATCCCGACGTAATTGCGATCGCAACTCAATATCTCTGGTTGGTACCCATCAGCTATGGAGCCTTGGGCCTCATGCAGGTGACCAATTCTGCATTCAATGCCATGGGAAAACCAATCCCCTCAATCACCCTCACGGCAACTCACATGGTGGGATTCTATATTCCCCTAGCCTATTTAGGTGGCCAGCTTATTGGGCCAATGGGTATTTTTGCGGCGGCTGCGATCTCCAACCTACTGGTAGGATTTGGAGCTTTTATCTGGAGCCGAAAAACCTGTTTGCAGCAGATGAAAAAGGCATCGACAGAAGCTGAGGCAATCAAATTGTAGTATTGAGTTTAGTTGACCATGCCAATATTTCAGGCTGCGATCACCATATAACAATCCCAATGCACACCGACCGTTGAAATGGGATCAGTTAAAGCTTTGGGGCATCTGCAGCGGGTGAGCGAGAATGTTATGTGTAAACAAAAATGAACATTGGAATCTACATTTATGACGAAGCAGAAGTCCTCGATTTTTCGGGGCCATTTGAGGTTTTCTCAACGGCTTCAAGAGTCTCGAAAACGCCAAATCTATTTAGTGTTTTCCTGATAAGCGAAACTGGCAAGACAGTGACCGCTCGCGGTGGCTACGAAGTGAATTCGGCTTACAGTATTTCAACTCATCCAT
>CALBPH010000783.1 GCA_937899365.1 uncultured Leptolyngbya sp. | reverse complement strand
ACAATCGTCGCAATCTCTGGCAAGTTGCCTGGAGATGTTCTTTTAAAAATTGTAATTCAATATCTTTGTGACACCGTGTGTCCCGGCTCATCTTTTATCTGGATATACCTTCATGATTGCCAAAAGTTGGAATATCTCCAGTTTGAAGGTACTCAAGTTATCAAGGATTTTGAGCTACTGAACAAAATGGAATTAGAGATCCTCAGTGCGACCCAAGAAAATGACATTCAAGTTTGCTGTGTTAGTGGGATTCTAAAACTGCAATATGCTAGTGCCTCATATAAATTAGACAACGGAACACAGCTATCGTTCAAGGCAATCGCTGAAGCTGCCAACAAATATTGGAGCGACTGGACATCAGGGCACCTAAGACAGGTGCCCTGATGTCGAATTGCGCTTAAAGATCGGCGTAGCCAAAGGTGACGTTGAATTCTGCACACCAGATGGCGACGGAACCGTAGTCATCCAGGTTAATGTCAGCGGGTAAAACATAGCCCTGGGAGCCTTCAAAACTCTTGAGATCGCCTACGACAATATAGTCGCTCTCATCTATGCTCACGGGAACAGAGTCGCCTCTGTAGAGCACGACCTGTACGTCAGGACCACGGGCCGTATCAAAGGCACCGTCAAATTCTAGGATGCGTTGACCGTCTTTTTCTACGATGCGGGCGCTCCCTGTGGTGTCTTTGGCTTGGTCAACGGTGACAAACTGACCAGACGTCAGCAACGTTTTTGCAGCTCGGGTAATGCTGGGTGTGGCAGCCAGGGCATCACCAATGCTGACAGTTTGAGCCAGGGGGACGACAACGGCGGTGAGCATGAGGGCAGATAAACCAGTGGATAGTAGATTCTTCATGGGTGCGTTCTCCGAATAAGTTTGGCCGAGTGGCTTGATTACTACTATCGAGGTCATACCTGAGGGCAGGTTGATGGATTTATAAGAGATTGGTAAACGCTATCTGAAAAAGCCTGAATGGAATGGATGATCGCGATCACAGTTCATACCGTAGCTGTTTTCAGTCAAAGGGTTTAGCGATTGCTGATGTTCTGAGCCATAGGCGCAACGCTATAGGGTCATGCGGCTAATCTTCAATTGGTAAGGACAGATTAGGAATTATCGGTGAATTGTTTGAAGGTATACCTGTAGCGTCGATCCCATTGATTAGGATAGGAGAAATGCCAAGGGCATACTCCGATGGGGCGGCTAAATGCTTGAATAAATCAAGGCAAATGCTACATCGATCACTGTTTTAACTGTTACGACACATGAAAAAGGCCGTTTATTGGTTGATGGGGGAGCGTGGAGGTAGGGCAACCCTAGCAGGATGGAACTGGCTGTGGGGAATTTCTGAGGAAATTGCTGAGCCGGAGCGAGATGAGGATGAGGATGCGATCGCAACCGCCGAAGCCTCCCTTAAAAAGATGCAACAATCCGTCAGCCAGCTAGCCGAAGCCACCAATCAGCAGTACGCCACCTACCAACGGGAAAAACGGGTCTATCTATATAAAGTAGGCGCCCTAAAACGAGCTGAAGAATCAGCCATTAAGGCCGAACAGGAAGGACGGCATGCCGACGCAGAAACCGCCATATCCTCCGCCATCCATCTAGAGCAGCTGCTACCTAAACTAGAAGCCCAGGTGGAACAAGCAGAAAAGTTATCCAAAGCATCCTTAGCAAAATTGCGGCAGGAACGAGCCCGCCTCGAAAGCTACAAAAGCGATCTACAGGCCCTCAAAAACCTAACCGAAGTCAATGAGGCCCTAAGCGCCATTGCCGAAACCCACAATGAGCAAGATATGGACTCGGCTCGGGCCCAATTTGAAGAAGCGAAAAACTCCGTACACACCCGCTACCTAGAAAAACGAGCCTACGTAGAGCTGTCAGTCAATCCAGCTGACCCATTAGGCGCCGACATAGATCCAATGGCCCAACAGCAGGAAATCGCCCGTCGGCTAAAAATCCTAAAAGAACAAAAATAGCCCCTGGCCAAGAGGCGTTAGGTTAGCCGCCATATCGTAAATCCTAGCTATGGTTATGGCGACGCTAACCCTGGGTTTTATTACCATAAGGCCATAAAGCGATCTACGTAATGTTCTGACTTATAGGAACATTAGGTGTATGTAAAACTTTATGGAAAAGTACCAGAGGCAGTGTTGTGACAAGTCGTACAGGGCCCCCGCCCATTGTTTACATTCTAGGTATTGTTGTGGTTTCATTGGGCGCTTGGAGCCTAAAAGACACCCTGTTTTCGGGGTCTAAGCAACCGCTGGCAATTCTCGGTGGCAATACCGATGAGCTAGTAATTTTAGGGGATACCTTTAGCGGCTACAGCACATTCCGTGCGCCAGAGTTTCAAACAGAGCTGGAACAATCGGGCCTATCGCTGCGGTATGAAAATGAATTTGACCAGGCAAAACGGGCCGCCAGCCTTGAAAAAGGTGATGCCGATCTAATTGTCACTACCCTAGATCAGTATCTTAAGCACAAGCCGGCGGGCAAAATTATTGGCCTGATTGACCGGACGGTGGGGGCTGATGCGGTGGTGCTTAATACGCCTAAGTATCAGCAACTAAAGTCGCTAAACGATCTTAGCCAGATGGTGGCCCAGGGACAGACCCTAGGTTTGGCCTATGCGACAGACACCCCCAGTGAGTTCCTGGCCCAGGTGCTAGATATTCGCTTTGATGGCTTTAACCTGTCGGATTTTAGACAGGTCAAAGTGGCAGAAGCCTCCGAAGCCTGGCAAGAACTTCAAGATCCTAACGAAAATATTGCCGTCGCTGTACTGTGGGAGCCGTTTGTCAGTCAGGCGCGCGACCAGGGGCATACGGTGGTGCTCTCTAGCCAAGACGCCCCCAATGCCATTTTGGATGTGATTTTGGCGTTAGATTACGTTTTCGGTGAAGAAGAGGATCAGCTAACGGCGTTTTTATCCACCTATTATCGGCGCATGGATCAGTCAGCCCGAGACGATAGTCAGCTAAAAACCTTGATTCAAACCGACGGCGATCTGTCGCCTGTCCAAACCAATGCAGTTATCAGCGGCATTGATTTCTTTACGTCGGT
>CALBPH010000782.1 GCA_937899365.1 uncultured Leptolyngbya sp. | reverse complement strand
AACGGGCGGCTGGCCACCCCCCGTGACCGAGCCCCCAGTCGACCAGGTCGACGGGCAGCCCCCTTCATCTACGGTCGAGTAGCAGGGGTAAGTCGTGGTTCACGCTGGCAGGCTCGTCTCACCGATCAACGCTCATCGCAACTCGCCATACCTCCCATGGGGCAGCAGATTTCCTATGCCATTAGCACAGTTGATCACAACACCTTCGGTACGGGGCAAATCCAAAGCGCTCCGATGCTCAGACGATATAACGACACGGCTTATCGCGCCCACGGCAACTATGGCACCGAATATGCACTGACGCTGCCGCTCCACAACCCGACGGAACAGCCTCAAAGAGTAACTCTGTCGGTACAGACACCACTACAGAACGAAAACATCAAAAACGCCTTAACCTTTTTGACGCCCCACGACTCTAGAATTTTCTTTCGGGGCACAGTGCTGTTTTTATACACCAATGACCGGGGTGAACGCCGGGCCGACTACATTCACCTGGTACAGCGCCGAGGCCAGGGAGGCTCCCCGTTGATAGAACTCACCCTTGCCCCTGGAGAAGAACGCTCAATGGAAGTACAGTTTCTCTAACCCCCAGACGCCACACCACCCCAGGTTTAAACACTGCCTACCCAAGACAACGACATCAGCCTTGAGCCGAAGAACGGCACAAACAAACAAGCCAGCTTACGATTCGCTTATTTGGCAGGTTGGGGGTAATCATAGGGTTTTGGGTGAACGCCATGACCGCAGGCAATGGCATGATCATGCCCATCTTCTTTGGGGCAATCGTTTTGCGGCTGTGCATGCTGAACAGGGATATAGCGAGACTCATCCTCAATGGGCGGGACCTGGTTGAGTACCGACAGAATATAGTCTCGATGGGGGTGTTGCTCGAGCCAAGCTCGGATACTCAGGGCTTGAGCATAGTCTTCATCACCTAGGGCACTACGATAGGTTTCTTCTAAAACACGATTAAATTCGGCTTGACGCAGCTGAGACTGCCAGGGCTCTGAAAAAACCAGGTGAACCTTATCATGAATATTGTGGGCCTTGAGAATTTGCCACTCTCCCTTATCAAACCAGTTGCCACCACAGTGGGAGCAGCGATCCAGATAAAACGTCAGACCGTGCCCCACTTTCGCCCGTCGCATTAAATGATTGCACTCAGGACAGAACGACGCACGACGGTTATCAGATGTCTTAGTAGGGTCATGCCGCTCCATTGATTGGCATGATTTGACTTTGCCGCTATCGGTCTGCCACTCCAGCCAATGCCAATAGTCATAGGAAGAGACCCATTGCCCTTCACAGGTTTGACAGGCGTGGACGGCTAAGTGCTCGTCCAGTCGAGCACGCGTTAGGGTAGATGTCTGGCAACAGGGGCAATGCATAACAGAACCTGATAAACGTTTTTGATAAGGGGTCAGAACAACGCTTAATTAACGCGAATAGGGGGCTTAAGAAGAAAAAACAAGATTATGAAGTAGCCGTATAGTGGGCGAAGCTAGCTTCACTTTAATTGAATTATTCCAAAGGAATCAAAATAATGATAAATTTGCCACATTTTGATATGTCGCTAAGTTTTGTAGAGCCGTAGACACCAACGCAAAACAAGTTATCGACTTCGACAATCATTACTGCCCAATGCTCAACAGCATCTTCCTAAATCCCTGAAACTCTTTTGGGAATAGGTTTTTAGACAAACAAAATTCAAAAAACCTAAAGAGCTGCTCTTCTCCAACAGCGCGGATAAGGTTCTAGAACTATCAGGTTCTAGCCCAGGAACATTAATAGTTTGTAACTCTAGAAAAGAAGTCTATAAACCTCACAAGTAATCTTCTAGAGTCCAGTATAAGTATCATGAAAGAATGATAAACGTCTAGACTTAAGTATTTTTAAGCCAGAACAAATAAACAGAGAAATCTGTAGACTATAGACAATACGTTGCGCTGCCCATAGTCGCCGTTATCGACACGTTCAACGATGCTGCGAACTATGGTGCTATGGGCACGCGCATCTTGCAGGGACAGTCGTCTCGAAGAACAACAACGTCTCATATGGTCATGTTTTGCCTGGACCGTCTAGCGGGGCAACCAAGTTGAGATCGGGCTGGTTGACTGAATAATAGTCATGCCAGCTGCTGCAAATCGTTGATAGGCGGCATCAGCTGTGGCCGAAAAATCTACCACCCCCGGCACCACCACGGGGGAACTACAGTCGTCGAGCAAATAAATTTTGCTGGCTAGCGTAGCATCCACCTGTTGGATTTCGCTCAAGAAGTCGTCAATGGTCCAAGCAACACAGTGGCTCTTGGCTTGACCTGCGATCGCAACCGCATCAAAGGTCATCAAATGCTGAATCAGCCGCTGATTTTTCTTGGCCACAGGTTGTCCAGTGGGGGCGTTTAATACTTCTGGCCGCAGCACCGAATAGTTTTCCGTCAGGGGGTTACTACCCTTGAGCTCAAAGCGGGTCTGAGTCTGACGAGCCAAAATATGGAAAAAGCAGGCCTCTTCAAAGGCTGAGACCAAACTGTGGCCAATCCCCCCCAGCATTGAATGGTAGGGCCACACCGTCAGCGGATATTTGCCATCCTCACTGAGGCGTTGCACATAGTGCAGGGCAAAGGCTTCTAGCTGCTCTAACGGTACCCCTAGGCTAGGAACAATGGCTGGATTTACCCGCCAGCGACCGCTACGCACATCGTCTAATTCCACCATGGTCATGGGGGCCGGCATCTTACCATCGCCATCGATCCAAAACGCCGCATGGAAGATTTGCACCGCCCGATGGGTATCCATCGTGGGCACAATTTCCGTAATCTGACCCAGATTGCGATAGACAAACTCACAGAGCCGCCGGGTATCATCGACCGCCCCCTGTCCTGAGGTGCCTCCCACAAACAGCTCAAAGTCAGGAATACAAAAGGTATTTTGCACATCAATCGCCAGCAAACACAGCCGTGGACTGTCAGTATTCGCCGGTTTGATGCCATGGGTTTGAGCCCAAGTCTGCGCCTGAGTTGCGCGTTCTTCGTAAGGCACACGCCACACGTCGCCCACTCGATC
>CALBPH010000781.1 GCA_937899365.1 uncultured Leptolyngbya sp. | reverse complement strand
CAATTCTGAGATTGACCTGGCGGATTTAGATACCTCCCAGTACAACCTGGTGGCTTTGGTGAATTCAGACCACAGCAAGGCTAACTCTGTAAAGAGCGTCAAGTTTGAAGCTAACTTTGGCAATGGGAGCAAGTCTAGCCAGAGGACTGAGAATGTTGAACCCTATGCCTTGTTTGGTGACAAAGGTGGCGACTTCTTTGAGAAAACCCTCACCCCAGGCGACGTGACCATCAAAGCCAAAGCCTATAGCAAAGATGGCGGCAAAGGGGCCGTGGTGGATATTCTGAGCCTGGATTACTCAGTTATTGATACCGACTCTGTGCAGACCGCCATGGTGCCTGAGCTGCACTCGCTAGAAACCTTTAGCGATCATCACTGCTTGTCGACAGCAGACTGTACTGCACAGACGATTGGTGACCAGAGCTTTGGGGCCAATTCCCTAGCGGAACAGGGCAAATTTGGCACC
Organism: uncultured Leptolyngbya sp.; assembly: GCA_937899365.1. Classification (GTDB taxonomy): domain Bacteria; phylum Cyanobacteriota; class Cyanobacteriia; order Phormidesmidales; family Phormidesmidaceae; genus Leptothoe. Next base: position 3,017 of record CALBPH010000781.1, on the reverse strand, counting down.
AGCGGTTTACCCGGCGGCGACGCAGGAACCGCTTCACCAGAGCTTGAGCTGATAGTAGATTCATCTGTGGTTTAACAACCATCACAACTGCCACACAGTTGAGGTAAGCAGCGCGCTTTTTGCCAGGCGCGCTGCCGACGGCTTTACCTGAACTTCACACAAGGTTTATGTAATGTGAAGGGAACTATGTAATATTAGGGACGTGTCCTACTGTAGTCAGGTTCGTACGTATCGCTCGTCTCCATGTCTATTTTCTGGTTTGAGAGTTTGTTCTATCCGTTCATAGCGCTGTAGTTAGCAAATTCTTGGAATTCGATGTTTAGACCAAGATAAGTTTACTGGTGAGACCGATGTGCCCAACGGGAACTCTATGAAAAGAGACTACTGGCTAACTATTTTCTAATTTGAACTGATGTAGATTGTTGACTTTTTCAGCACAGTTTTTAAGGAATTTATTTGCGCTTTTTTGGTTGCGATCGCAACACTATCTTTATCCATTCGGAAATTTAAGCTCATTCAAACTAAACCGTTAGAGATAGTATCTCTGGCTATCTTAAGCTTCCAATTCAGATATCTTTAAATGAATACTTGAAATACTCATCTGCTCTTCTGAGATTGATATAGATAGCCTCAGACACCTCTACCTATGGCTCTTTAAATAGATTCTCGATGCTTTCTGCCCATTCTCAAAATGTTGTTTATTGTCGCAAATAAACAACTGCTAAAAAGTCAAGGAAGGATAACGTTTAAATAAACAAAAGAATTTTTTATTTACTTTTAAATAGCAAGAAAACATCCGGGGATAATGGATTGATCTTAGAAGGTATTACATATGCGGTTGTTCCAAGCTCTCTTTTAGGAGCTGACGATCGTCTTTCTACTTGGCACAGCAATCAATTTGACATGACACAGTTTCCTACGGATCTACCAGATTTTGACGCTATTGTTTTTCATTTCGATGGCAACAATAACGATCTAGATGACATTGCGGGACTGCCCATGGCAGCCTTACTTGCCAGATCAGCAGGGTTAGAAGAAAAAACAACCTTCTTCTATGGAAATAATCTCAGCGAACCCGATATAGATACCCAGGTGGCAGCAATGCGGCAGAGCGCTGCTTTTGCCGAAAAGCTTGGCATTGACACCCATAGCTATCAAGACGGTATCGACGCAACAACCAGTGAGTTGGTAGCAATTCTCGATTCGGGGCAAAAGGTTTTGGTGCTCGAAGGTGGCCCCATGGAAGCCACGTATCGAGCCATCGAGCAGACGACCGTTGAAAATCGTAGCAACATCACGCTTATTTCCCATGGAGAATGGAACGAAATCCGCAATGTCGGGACGCGTCCCGACGGTGGTGTACCCAGGACCTGGAGCGATCTACGCAATGATTTTCCTGAAATAGAACAACTTGAAATCAGAAATCAAAACAATGGGATTAACAACGACAGAGGCTTTAATAGCTATAAATGGGATTGGTTAGACGATACCGATAATCCTGCGCTGCAAGAGGCGCGGGACAACATGAGGAATGCTGGTGTTAAATATAACGACCCATCAGATGCTGGGATGTTATATTACGCTATTACGGGAAAAGAGAACGGCAACCCTGACCATGTAAGAGAGTTTTTTGATAATAATCCACCCACGTTTGTTGCATCAGAACCAACACCCATCTCAGAACCCGATGTTATTCCAGACCCAAATTTTAGTGACCCTATTTTTCTGACCCAAAACGGACAGCTCATCATCGAAGCAGAATCCGCTAAGCTGAGTGGTGATTGGAAGACCGTAACGGTTGGAGATGAAATTTCTCTGCTGTGGGATCCTGACAGCAGCAGCTATAACACCGTTCCTGTGGGACAAACGTTGACTTACCAATTTGAAACTGATGAGGCTGGTGTGTATACCATTGCCTCACATTCAGGGCGGGTTAAAGCAGCCATGGGTGCGGAGGATCGCTATATCAATGGTGTGGGTGGAGAAGAACGTAACGACACGGGTAACGATAGTTACGTCTCTATTATCAATACTGACACAGGGGCAGTGGTCCAATCCCCCGCTAAGTTGTTTACTGCCCTGGGTAGTTCAGACGAAACATTAAGGTGGGGAAGCCGCTTTGATGTCAATGGTCAAACACGCTCAGCCCAGGTCACTCTCGACGCCAATACGCAGTATCGTCTGGAGATTTCAGGTCGTTCCGATGGCTATGCATTGGATCGGATTACATTGAGCAATGATGGGGTACTGACGGATCTAGATTCTCCCGAATCCCCCTTGAAAGCAGAGATTCCAACGCCTGAGCCCATTCCAACGCCTGAGCCTGAACCAACGCCTGTCCCTGAGCCCATACTTACCCCCGACCCTGACCCAACGCCCGAGCCCATACCAGAGCCTCCCTCAGCGGAGAAATTACTGACCCTGGCATTAGTGAATGCGGAAATTGATGAAATTACGGCAGGGTTTGAAGATTTAGCCATGACGTCTGAGATTAGCTTAGATAGCGTGGGGGTTTCTCAGTACAATCTTGTCGCCTTGGTCAACCCGGACCATCCAGATGCTAGTGCGGTAAAGAGTATTACGTTTGAAGCTAGCTCAGACGATGGGGCATTACAAAGTCAGCGTACGGAAAATGTTGCCCCCTATGCATTATTTGGTGATAGCAGCGGTGACTTTGTAGGACAATCGCTGAGGGTGGGTGACATAACGATTAATGCTACGGCCCATAGTCAAAAAGGTGGCAAGGGAGCCGTGTTGGATATCCTCAGTCTGGATTATTCTGTTGTTGATACAGCTTCTGTTCAGACACTGACCATGTCTGACTTTGATACGCTAGAAACCTTTAACGATCATGATTGCATGTTGTTGATGGCAGATTGCGCAGAGCAGCCGACGATTGAATCTCAGGTTCTTGGCGCTGGTCAACCAACAGAACAGGCGGGTATAAATGGTCAAGGTTTGCCAGAGGAGGCTGCGGCTTTAGCGCTTGATCTTGCGATCAATCCATCGGGTGTTTA
>CALBPH010000780.1 GCA_937899365.1 uncultured Leptolyngbya sp. | reverse complement strand
AGGTCATATACCCGGTCATAACCAAGCTCACAGCGTAGGTGCAGCCGATGGTCCACTGAAAACCGACCAGTGGTTTGCCCCTGATAAATGGTGTCGATCATGGGACCAAACTGGGTCATCCGCAGGGAGCCAGGGGTTAGATCGCCAATGGAAATGGCATCGCAAACAGTGGTGATGCCGGCTCCGGCTAAATCTCGGTCGTGGTGTACGGCTGCCACATCTAGGGGCCAACTTACCTTGGGGCGTGGGGACATGCACCGTTCGAGATTGTCGGTATGCAGATCTATCAATCCAGGCAGTAGGTAGTCGCCATGGCCATTCTGGCCATGGTCAACGGTCTCCGGCTGAATGTCTGTGATCACGCCGTCTTTGACGACTAAGGTGCCTAAACCCTCATCATCAGGGAGCTGTAGGCGATAATTGGTGTAGATGGTGTCAGTCATGGGGCAGGCAGATAGGGATGTCAGGATGTAAAGGACTTCTCCACCAATGGATATAACTTAGAAACGTATAGACATCTCTAACTCATATCTAATCAAGGTTAAGTTAACGTTATCTCTAGGGGTAAAATTCCTAGGATTAGGAGATATAAAAATGGCTCAAACAATTGAAATACCAGAGTCCTGTTATTTTTCTGATTATTTCAAACTGAACTACTATCTGGAAGATATCGTTACTCATTTTGGATATAGCTTTGAGCCAACGTCGCTAGCGTTACCCAAGGCAGAAAAAACAGTAGAAACGATTGATCGATTGAGGCAACGGCTGGAAGAGAGTTTGCCGTTCGTGACTTTAGATAGTGAAGCAGCACGCCGAGAATTTTTAATTGCACCTCTGGTTTTAGAGCTAGTTCATCTGATTCATGTGAAGGTGAAAGTGAGCTACTCTCTCAAAGTTACGGAGCAGCTGAAGGGGCTATTGGATTACTATCTTCAGGCGGGGCATAACTTGCTCATAATTGAAGCCAAGGACGAAAACCTAGAGCGAGGCTTTAAGCAGCTTGCAGCTGAGCTGATTGCATTGGATAAAGTTACGGATCCATCGGCGGGTAATCTCCTCTATGGTGCGGTTTCGATTGGCCGTATTTGGCAGTTTGCTGTACTAGATCGACAACAAAAGAAAATTTCTCAAGACTTGGAACTCTATCGGGTACCCACAGATATAGAAATTCTGATGAGAATTCTGGTGGCAATTTTGACCGGGGAGTCTGCATAATTGCCGTTGCTGATGTAGAGGATGAACCGATCGGTGCGAGATGCCATAGGCCAGTATCTCGCAGATAAAATCATCCCGAGGAGCTGCAACGCCGCATAACTAACCAAATGTAAGGGTGCGATCGCAAACCCGTTCCCTCACCTCGTCATCATGGAAAATGCCCACCATGGCGCAGCCCTGGGCTTTTCGTTCTTCAATCAGCTGCATTACCCCCTCCCGATTGACCGCATCCAGGGCTGATGTGGGTTCATCCAGCAGCAGAATGGGATAGTCCACCGAGAAGGCGCGGGCGATATTGACCCGCTGCTTTTCACCCCCAGAGAACGTGGTAGGTGATAGCTCCCACAGCCGTTCTGGCAAGTTAAGCCGAGAGAACAGGTCTCGCACCTTGGCCTGGGCCACATCAGCCTCGACGCCCAGTTCCATGAGCGGTTCTGCTGCCACTTCTATCGCAGGGACTCGGGGAATAACCCGCAAAAACTGACTGACATAGCCCAGGGTCTGCTGACGCACGTCAATTAGCCGATGGGCCTCAATCTGGGGCAGATCCACCCAGCCGCCTTTATGCCTGACCCAAATAGAGCCGCTATCGACCCGGTAGTTGGCATATAGGGAGCGCATAAAGGTGGAGTTGCCTGACCCCGATGGACCCTGGAGGGCGACACATTCTCCGGGGTTGACGGTGAGGGAAACGCCTTGCAAGACAGGCAGTTTAACGCTGCCCTGATGGTGGAGCACAAAGCTTTTGTGGAGTTGGTCTGCTTGGAGTAGGGCGGTGGTGTTAGTGGGGGCGACAGGCGGTGGTGAGAGTTGTAATGTGTCCATGGGAAGAGATGTGTGGGGGTAGATTCTCACTTAATTTCATTCTGTTGCCAGCTCATATTCCTTAAGTAGGGTGTCAAAGTAGGCTCGATCACTCGGATGGGCATCAGGATTAGCTGTAAAATCTTGGCTACAGTGAGGGTTGCAAAACCCGACAGTATGGCCCCGATAGGTGGTTAGCGAGTCTGCTTGAACATACTTGCCAGAACGGGGACAGAATTTGTTGATGGGTTCTTTCATCATGGAACAATCTCCTGAGGGCTATCAGTAGGTTTATGGAACTAACGTGGCATTTACCAGCTGTTGCGTATAAGGGTGGTGGGGATCATCTAGCACCTGGTCGGTCAGGCCGGTTTCGACGACCTGACCATTTTGCATCACCATCAGTCGGTGGGCTAGCAGCCTGACGACACCAATGTCATGGGTGACCAAGATGACGCTGAGGTTGAGGGTGCGCACCAGGGAGCGCATCAGGTCTAGGAGCTTGGCTTGCACCGATACATCAAGACCGCCGGTGGGTTCATCCATGAGCACAATGCGGGGTCGGGTAACTAGGATTCGGGCTAGCTGTAGCCGCTGCTGCATCCCACCGGAAAAGGTGGTGGGAAAGTCGTCAATGCGGCCATGGGGAATCTCAACTTCGCTCAGCCATTGGAGCGCTTCGGTGCGAATGTTGCCATAGTGGCGGTCGCCCACATCCAAGAGTCGCTCGCCAATGTTGGCGCCGGCGGTGACGGTCATGCGTAACCCATCACGAGGGTTTTGACGGACAAAGCCCCATTCTGTTTTCATCAGCTTGCGGCGGCGCGGTTCGGGCAGGGTGCGTAGGTCAATGAGACTGTTGGCGCGATTGCAATATTCGACAGTGCCTGTCTCAAAGGGGACATGGCCGGCAATGCTATCGAGCAGGGTGCTTTTGCCAGAGCCCGACTCGCCGATGATGCCCAGGACCTGGCCAGGGTAAAGGGTAAAGGAGATGCGATCGCACGCCCGCAAATCCCCATAATACTTACTCAGGTTGTTGACCGTTAATAGCGGCTGCATTTGTTAGTCCTCCCGTTAGGCCAGTTTTTTCGTAGTGCCTGAGCGTTCCTGCTGACGCCGTTCGCAATAGTCCGTATCCGAACAAATCCACATGCGTCCTCCCCGGTCGTCGATTACCACCTCATCTAGGTAGCTGTCAGTCGCACCACAAAATTCACAGGCATGGTCCCAGTTCTCCACCGCAAAAGGATAATCCTCAAAATCCAAGCTTTTGACCTCGGTATAGGGCGGTATGGCATAGATCCGCTTTTCTCGCCCCGCCCCAAATAGCTGTAATGCCGGGTTCATATCCATTTTAGGATTGTCAAACCGAGGAATTGGGCTGGGGTTCATTAAATGTCGTCCATTCACCATCACCGGATAGTCATAGGCCAAAGAAATACGACCAATCTTGGTAATGTCCTCATAGAGCTTGACGTACATGGGGCCATACTCTTCCAACGCATGCATTTTATTCGCCTCAGTACGAGACGGCTCGATAAAGTACAGCGGCTCCGGCATCGGCACCTGATAAACAAACACCTGACCTTCCTGCAGCGGAATTTCAGGAATCCGATGCCGGGTTTGAATCAATGTTGCTTCCTCAGTGCGCTCGGTGGTCGCCACACCACATACCTTCTTAAAAAAGCGCCGAATATTCACCGCATTAGTGGTGTCGTCCGCCCCTTGGTCAATCACCTTTAGCGTGTCATCTTGACCAATAACAGACGCCGTCACCTGGATACCACCGGTTCCCCAACCATAGGACATTGGCATTTCCCGTGAGCTAAAAGGATTTTGATGACCGGGGATGGCGACAGCCTTGAGGATAGCGCGACGGATGGAACGTTTGGTTTGTTCGTCCAGGTAGGCAAAGTTAAACCCAGGTTCCGGGTTTGCAGGAGGAGAGTTAGAGGGAGAAGAAGAGGCCGGGGAGGAGGACATAATAGGGTTGGAGAGCAATGGGTAAGGACTACAGGGGCGGCCCTGGCAGCGAAAAATTAAGCAAAGGATTCCATCTCGTCGGGTTCCTCTTTCTGCCAGCCATCAGATGATTCTGATTTGCTGGTGTTTTGCTCGTAGTCGCGACGCAGTTTGCGAATCAGATTTAACTCAGCTTGAAAGTCAATATAGTGGGGCAGCTTAAGGTGCTGGACAAACCCCTGAGCTTCAATATTGTCGGAGTGATAGAGCACAAACTCTTCATCCTGAGCCGGTCCATCAAGAGATTCACCCAGATCCTTTGCCTGAAGAGCCCGGTCCACCAAGGCCATAGCCATGGCCTTGCGCTCGTTATAGCCAAACGTAAGACCATAGCCCTGGGTAAACTGAGGTGGAATCTCTTTGCTACCCTTAAACTGGTTGACCATTTGTACCTCTGTGACAGCGATGTCGGCAATGGCAATATCAAACCCCAGTTCCTCAGGAGAAATTACCACCTCTACCTCTCCCATGCGAATCTCTCCTGCAAAGGGATGGTTTTTTCCATAGCCTCGCTGGGTGGAATAGGCCATGGATAACAAAAAACCTTCGTCTCCGCGAGCCAAATTTTGTAAACGAGCATCCCGATTAGTGGGCGTGGTCAACGACTGTCGTGTGATATCAAACGGCTCAATTTCGGGTGATTGACCATCCCCTGTTGGGTGGATAATGTCCCCGGTTTGAGACGCGTTCTCCTCGGTTCGAGACTGATTAACCGCTGTTTCCGGCGGTATCACCAACCCTTCCTGCTCTAATGTCTGGGCCACTCGAGGTGTCGCTGCGGTCGCGTCATACTCTTCACTGGCAGGCGCAGGAAATATATTGTCTTCAGCCGCTAGCTTAAAGTCCAACAGCCGGTGAATATAGTCAAATGTGGGTCCGAGCTTCTGACCACCGGGAGCCTCCTTAAAAATGGCAGAGATCCGCCGCTGGATCGCCATTTCGCTCGTATCCAGTGGCTTACTATAGTAAAGCCGAGGCAGGGTTGTGCGGTAGGCCCGTAGCAAAAAAGCAGCTTCGACCAGATCGCCCCAGGCTTGCTTAATCGCTAGGGCCGCCAGATCGGGATCGTACAGACTCCCCTCAGCCATCACTCGATTGACTGCCAGCTGCATCTGTTGCTTGATCTGCTCCAGCGATAGCTCTGGCACCGCGCTATCACCCCGTCGTTTTGCCTTGAGTAAAGCTTCAGCATTGCGAATGGCCCGTTCTCCACCTTTGACCGCAACGTAGGGCATGATTCTCTCCCGCTAATTTACTGGGCTAATGTCTGGGCTAATGTCTGGAAATGTACCCACAATTCTCTCGGCCATACAGGCTACCGGTACAGCTGGGATATTGCTGGATCTGTGCAAACCATTTTTCTATGGCGGTCAAGGGTAAAACCGCTTCATGCTCCAAACCTGAAGCGTTATCTATGTCCAAACCCTGGTGGGGTAAATCGCCCAGGGTGCCAGGACGAAACACCAGGGTCATGGAGCCGCCTCTCCAAAGTTAGCCTTAGCCGTGCGAGGTAGCCCCACAACTTGATTTTGGGAAAAGTACCAGCAGTCTAAGCCGAGGGGATAGTCTGCTGTCACGCTCTCCCACTGTTGCCAAAACCTAGTGTCTAGGGGCAGCATCACCTCAATCTCATTGGCAATTCCAGTCCCTCTCAGGGTGACTGGTTTCCCCCCCGTTAACCCAGGTAATTGAATCAATAATGATGTGGTCGCCTCTGGATACTCGGCAGTTCCCCAGCAGAAATCACTCAGCTTAGGTGCAGAGCCAAGGTCACCAAGCAATGCATAGTTAGC
>CALBPH010000779.1 GCA_937899365.1 uncultured Leptolyngbya sp. | reverse complement strand
AGAGAACTTTCGACCAGATCTGTCCGACTTAAATCAACACCGAATAGGGTAGCTTGTGTTAGATTAGCTCGAGTTAAGTCGGTTCCTTTAAATTTTGCCCGCTGTAAATTGGCATTGGAAAGATTGCTAGAGTTGAGATTCGCATTGCTTAGATTGGCTTCGGTTAATTGGGCTCCAACTAACCAGGCCCCGAGCAAATTTGTCTCGGTGAACTGGGCTCCGGCCAAATCACTATGGCTCAGGTCAATTCCGCCTAGATCACGCTGACTGAGGTTAGAGTCGATTAGCGTAGCATTAGGGCCTAAATAGTGAATGCCAGCTTGGAGGGGGTCAAAATTTTCGGGAAATTCTGTTTGCTGGTTTGCGATCGCATCTTGAAAAATCGCATCCTCAACCTGGGCGTCTTTTAGACAAGCGCTGCGTAAATCAGCCCCCTGAAAATTTGTTCGCCTCAAATTTGCCCGTTGCAAATCAGCTCCACGCAGGTTGCTGCCACTAAAATCTACATCAGCCAAATGGGCATCAGCCAAATTACAGCCCCATAGATCAATGCCCGTTAAAGCATATTGGGACAACCGAATAGCCTGCATCTCACAGTAGCTAAAATCTCGTCGCCCCTGGGAATAGGCAGCAATCACCTGGGAGGATAAATCGACCATATGTCACTAAATATAAGAAAACAAATAAGAAGCCAAATACTAAAATCACGCGCACATCCTGGCTAGATTAGCGCGATAGCTATCTTATCTAAAATGCTTAGGAGGAACGTACCAGAGGGAATAGTGTGTCTGACTGTTTTGAGTCACGATAACATCTCTATGCTGGCGAATCAGACGACGGGCCCATCCGATTGCCCGTGACTGCTCTGCCGTGCTACGCCATAAACAATAATACTTATTCTGATAGCGAACACCAAAGACCATGGCATCACCGGTATCTAAATGAGCCGGATCCACCTGGTCTAAAAACGTCAGCACAGGAATATCCACAGGAGGAGCATCTGCATCCAGCTGCATTAGCTCATCCAAGGCAATCGGTGCCAGCTCTAAACCATCGACGCTGCCATTTTGGGTATATCCCTTAAAATGCACAACCGTATGGCCAGGGGCAAGCTTCGTAGCAAGCAAACTCTGACCATTCAACGTCATCGAACTACCGACCCCCATAGAAGGGGCCACCTGTTCATCAAAGCTGATGGTTGCCTGTTCCACTTGAACAGGTGTCTCATTAACAGAGACAGCTTCCTCAAAAGGTGCAGGGGTAGCAGACAGGGCGCGCTGCCGCCGATAAAAACGACGCAGTACGTCTGCAGTGATCATTCCAGTCCCGACACTGCCGATAATTGCGATGCCAATGTAGCGAATAATTGGTTTCGCTGAATTATCCAGCGGACTAACCAGGTCACCACGAGCCTGACTGGGAGAGACCCAAGTCGGCACTGAGTTTGCCATAGATAGCGGTAACGTGATGACAGCAAACGCTAACCCTGATGACACCAGCGATGGCAGGAATATACTACGAAAGGGAGATGAGCCCATGGAATTTAATCTGTAATCGGTGAATAATAACGTAAGGTTGAGTTACCGTCTGTATGGTCCCCTTAAACAATCCATCCAAAACCGTTAACGTCAGGAGGCAGTTTGAGAAAGCCATGGAACAATCCTTGCTATTTCAAACATCCTAAACGGTTGATGAACCTAGACGGTACAAAAGCAGACTTCAGGGTAGCAATCCGAACATCAGGATTCAGCATAATCAAAACTAATTCTTAGTAGATATTTGATAGGTAAAGTCTATACCGATGGACTGATTGTTCTGGTGTGCGTCCATAGGAGTAGGACAGTTATAAATGTTGTGGGCTTTTATTTTTATTTTGAGCTCTTACTCTAAGTTTTAAATATCTCTAATCCTGATCTTTTTATAGACAACGTCTCTATTATCGGCAGTGCATGGCCTATGAAACTTAATTTTCTGCTAACCCTGTTGATTTTATCTGGTGCCATGGCTCCATTGCTGCTGCGATTGCCGCAGGTCAACAAGGCACTATCAAAATCAAGCGACCCGGCCGCTGTCACCCAACGGGGCGATTCCTTGGATGCCATGACCGATCCACAGCAGCCAAACTATACCTGCGTCAGCTGTGATCTACGGGGCAAGGACTTTAGCAATCAAGATCTAAGCCGCGCTAACTTTTTTGGTTCTGACCTACGGGGGGCCAACTTTAGCAATAGTTTGCTGATTAACACCGTATTTCGTGAAGCCAAGCTGGATGAAGCTGACTTGAGCTATACCAATATGCGCGGTGCTGACCTAGAAGAAGCGAGCCTAGTGAGGGCAAATCTGCGCAACGCCAAGATCCTCCAGGGCACGTTGGAATATAGCAACCTTGAACGGGCTGATCTAACCAATGCCGAACTACGGGATGCCAATCTTTGCTCAGCCCGACTAGTCAATAGCAATTTCAAAAGCGCTAGCCTCTATGGGACGATCCTGCGGGCAGCAGATATGACCGGAGCTGATTTTACGCAAGCCTACATGCGTTACGCCGACATGTATAACGCCGATACTCAGGGCACCCGGTTCGACCAGGCAGACATGGCCTTTGTCACCTATCCCGATGGCTCCACAGCCCACGAAGGCTATATCAACTCTATCAATCAGGTGACTGACTGCAATATTGATGATGAATCTAGTAGCTCTAAATAAGCTCCATCTGATTCGAAGTAGAGTTTAGTCAACCTCTTAACTAAGGGTCTGGCGTTGCGTTTATGCCCAGGCATCATTAATGCTCAAATGCCCAACATAAAGACACAAACGTAAAAGGACCATCGCAGCGACGATAGCCCTTTTATCATTTCCCATATCATTGGGCCTGCTTGTCTGTATTAACGGTCGACCGACCCCATAATCACATCGATACTTCCCAAGATTGCCATGATGTCTGCCAGCTTTACTCCCCGCAGCAGGTTAGGCAAAATCTGAAGATTGTTAAAATCGGGGGCACGGATTTTCCAACGCCAGGGATAAATACTATCGTCACCGACAATAAACACGCCCAGTTCACCCTTGCCACTTTCTAAGCGCACATAGTGCTCTCCAGCAGGAATCTTGAATGTCGGGGCAATTTTCTTACCAATGAACTGGTAGTCAAATTCATTCCATTCAGACTTTGGCCCCTCTGACATGCGCTTGGCTTCAAGGTTTTCGTAGGGACCACCGGGCAATCCCTTAAGGGCCTGACGGATAATTTTGACCGACTCCCTCATTTCTCGAACCCGGATCACATAGCGGGCAAAGCAGTCGCCAGCGGTCTCCCACTGCACGTCCCAATCAAAGTCGTCATAGCACTCATAGTGATCGACTTTGCGCAAATCCCATTTGACGCCAGAGCCTCTGAGCATCGGACCTGATAGACCCCAATTGATGGCATCTTCACGGGTGATCGTACCAATGCCCTCTACCCGACGACGGAAAATCGGATTGTTGGTAATTAGCTTTTCGTATTCGTCAACCTTGGGCAAAAAGTAATCGCAAAAGTCTTCACACTTGTCTACCCAGCCATAGGGTAAGTCAGCCGCCACGCCGCCAATGCGAAAATAATTATTGTTGATCAGCCGCGCCCCTGTCGCCGCTTCCCACAGGTCATAAATCATTTCCCGCTCGCGGAAGATATAGAAAAAGGGTGTCTGGGCACCGACATCAGCTAAGAACGGACCTAACCACAGCAAATGGTTAGCAATGCGGTTGAGCTCGAGCATGATGACTCGAATGTAGCTGGCGCGTCTTGGAACTTCAATGTTCGCTAGCTTTTCTGGGGCATTAACGGTGATCGCCTCGTTAAACATGCCGGCCGCATAGTCCCAACGGCTGACATAGGGCACAAACATGACATTCGTGCGGTTCTCGGCAATTTTCTCCATGCCGCGATGCAGGTAGCCAATCACAGGCTCACAGTCAATTACATCCTCACCGTCGAGGGTGACGATGAGCCGCAACACACCGTGCATCGAGGGATGATGAGGGCCCAGGTTGATCACCATGGGCTCTGTTCTGGTTTCCAGACGTGTCATAGAAACTATGCCGTATTATTCTCTGCTTTACTTTAGCAACATTCTTCGCTGAAAGCTGAATAAAACAGCGATCTCAGAGTAAAGCACCCCTATTTTTTGTTCATTTTTTCCATGGGTCGGAAATGGTAGGGAAACAAACCGTGCCCCATGGTCACTGACTAGCTAGGGTATGATGCGACTTCGGCCACTATGCTGGCAATGTCACCAGGCTTTGAATCAGGCACTCATGTCAAAGCCCTTACGCTCAATGAGGTATCCCTGTGACCCATGACCCAAAGGCTCAGCAAACGCCAGCATTTGTGCATCAATCGGTGTTGGCGGCAGAAGTCTTGGCTGGTTTAGCCCCCCACCGTGACGGCTATTATTTGGACGTCACGGTGGGGGGCGGTGGTCACAGTCGTCTGATTTTAGAGGCCGACTCCACCATCCGTCTGATGGCCCTAGACCAGGACCCCAATGCCCTTGATGCGGCACGGCAGAATCTAGCAGACTTTGGGGATAGGGTGACGTTTTGGCAGGGTAACTTTTCGGAGTTTGTACCGTTGGACCAACGCTTTGACGGTGTACTGGCAGATTTGGGGGTGAGTTCCCCCCAATTGGACCGCCCCGAACGGGGGTTTAGCTTTCGCCATCAGGGAGCGCTGGATATGCGCATGGACCCAACCCAGGATTTGACGGCTGAGGATTTGGTTAACCATGGGTCAGAGCGAGAGCTGGCGGATATTTTTTATAACTATGGTGAGGAGCGTCTTTCTCGCCGCATTGCCCGTCGCATTGTGGAACGTCGACCGTTCCAGACAACAACGGCCCTGGCGGATGCGATCGCATCCAGCGTCCCTGGCAAATATCGCCACGGTCGCATCCATCCGGCTACCCGCGTCTTTCAAGCCTTACGCATTGCCGTCAATCGAGAATTAGACGTGCTAGAGCAGCTGATCGAGGTGGCCCCTAGCTGGCTAGCCCCCGCCGGAAAACTGGCCATTATTAGCTTCCACAGCTTAGAAGATCGGCGGGTTAAGCACGGCATGCGCAACCACGAACAGCTCAAGGTTCTAACGAAAAAGCCAATTATCGCCAGCGATGAAGAAGTGCGCCGCAACCCCAGGGCCCGCTCGGCAAAACTGCGACTGGCAGAGCGGGTCTAAGGGGGGTGGCCCTTAGAACGTCCTGAACCCGTTAGTCTCAAGACACCCCTAAGGCAATAACGTTTGATACGGCGTCACACCCGTCAGCGTCAGCGTATAGTCAAAGCTGGTTCCACCAGCGATTTGCCAGTCTACTATCAGCCCGCTAGGGTTTAACACAGGCATCACGTCCTGGGGACTCACCACGGCAAAATATACGCCGGTTTTAGGCACAGCAACGTCTTGCACTGAAGCCTGCAGGGTGCCTGGGTCACTTTGGGTCACTAAGCGACCGGTCTGGTCAAAGACAAACAGTTGGGCATCACCCCGAGTGTGGGTCCGGGTGACGTCCAGCGCCAACGATACGCGATCTCCCACACGGGCTAAAAAGCTATAGGTCTGCTGGTAGCCGTTGACGCCACCGCCAACGACGTTAAAGCCATCTGTCGTATCGATGGGGATGGCCAAATCCGTCAAAAGTTCTGGGCTGTTGACCGTTAGCTCAACCGGAATAATATCGTTTGCTGGCTCAACGCCATCATCTAGCTGAATGATGGGGCGGGTATTACCCAGGGTGGCTAGGGCTCGGCCCCAATCTAAGGGCTGGGACGCAGGAGCCTCGGGTTCATCAAGGGTGGG